>JANLWF010000299.1:0-12501 GCA_031364385.1 Methylotenera sp. | reverse complement strand
CCATGCTCACGCCCAGCTTTGTAGTTTGCCTCTAGCTTTAATTGGCCAGTTTCGTACCATTGGTTCCAAACACCATCTTCTTTATGGTTAATATAATGAGTTTGAATTTGCTTTTTACCGCTGGGGTACCAAAAAATCTCTAAGCCCTCTTTTTTGCCTTTGACAATATTCACCTCGTATTTGGGCGTGCCATCGGCAAATTTTTCGACATGCTTGCCTGTAAAGTTGACATCAAAAAACGTTTCGGCAGATGCAACATGATTTAAACCGAGCAATATCAAACTAAATATTAAGGTAATTAACTTATTCATTAAAATATCTCTTTAAAAAAACCGTGTGTATGATGCAAAATAAGCATAATTGTTCAGTTTGGCTTATATTATTATATGATTATTTTGAGGGGAAATTGATGAGCCCACATCAAGTGCTGATTACAGGTGCCAACCGTGGTATAGGGCTGGAATTCACCAAACAATACGCAGCAGATGGCTGGAAAGTGTTGGCATGTTGCCGCGAGCCACAATCTGCTGTTGCTTTACAGGCACTGGCTAGCGTGCATAGCAATATTGAGATATTGGCTTTAGATGTTGCTGATTTTAAACAAATTGATGCACTGGCTTTGCAACTTAAAGAGTTGGCAATTGATGTGCTGATTAATAATGCGGGCGTTTATCCGCATAGCTCTTTTGGCGATACTAATTACGATGATTGGGCAGAAGCGCTTAAAGTTAATGCAATGGCCCCGCTTAAAATGGCAGAAGCTTTTGTGCAACACATCACCCGAAGTCAGCTTAAAAAAGTGGCCACGCTCTCTAGCAAAATGGGTAGCATTGACGACAATGACAGCGGTGAGAGTTATAGCTATCGCAGTAGTAAAACTGCGGTGAATATGGTGATGAAAAGTTTATCGATTGACTTAAAGCCTTATGGCATAAGCGTTGTGACGCTGCACCCAGGCTGGGTACAAACCGATATGGGCGGAAAAAATGCCTTAGTTTCTACAACCACTAGCGTGGCGGGCTTGCGTACGGTGATTGAAAACTTAAACATAGCAAGCACAGGCAAATTTATTGCTTATGATGGCAAAGAGATTGCTTGGTAAAATCCTTATAAACCCGTTCGCCTTGAGCTTGTCGAAAGGTCACAAGGTATTGATTTAACTCACTACAGGCTTCGCTTCGACAAGCGCAGTCTGAATGGTTGTAATCTACCGCACGCTGTTTCTAGGCTTACGATGCCTTAAACGGCACGCGCTCTTCTAACTCGTCAGTGTAAGCGGCAATGCCCTTTGCTTCGCGCGCTAAAAAATCTTTAATCGCTGACTCAAAATCTGGATGTGCAATTTTGTGATACGAGCAAGTGGGTCGCGGTTCAAAGCCCCGTGCCAGTTTGTGTTCACCTTGTGCGCCGCCTTCAAAAAATTCTATTTTTTCTGCTATGCAAAACATCTGCGCTTGGTAGTAACACAGCTCGAAATGCAAACCTGAAACAAATTGAACTGCCCCCCAATAGCGACCATACAGTGTGTTTTGGTTATAAATATTAAGCGTGCTAGCAACGAGTTCGCCATCAATTTCTGCCACTATTAGCAGTATATTTTGCGGCATGGTTTTGCCTATTTCGCTAAAAAAAGCACGCGTTAAATAAGGTGTGGAGTGGTGTTCGCGATAAGTATTGCTATAACAACGATAGAAAAAATCCCAATCACTTGGGGTGGCTTCTGCACCTTTAATATATCTACAAGTCACGCCCGCATTAGCAATCTTCTTACGCTCTTGGTGAATTTTTTTGCGTTTATCGTGGCTTAAAGTCATCAAAAATTCTTCAAAATTTGTGTAATTTTTGTTGTGCCATCTAAACTGCACGCCTTTGCGTTTTAGCCAACCAGCGGCTTCAAAGTGCTTGGCACAAGCCTCATCTGGAAAAAGCACGTGGGCGCTAGAGAGTTTGTGCTGATGCATTGAGGCTTCTAGGGCTTCTATCATCAAGCTAGGGGCTTCTGCATGCTTGCTCAATAAACGCGCACTGGTAATGGGTGAAAATGGAATCGCCGACAGTAATTTTGGATAGTAATCTAAACCACTGCGTTGGTAAGCATCGGCCCACGCCCAATCAAATACATACTCACCATACGAGTGGCTTTTTAAATAAAGCGGCATTGCGCCAATTAATTGACCAGCCTGCTTCACTATGAGTGGATGCGGATTCCAACCCGTGCCCTTGCCCACACAGCCCGTATTTTCGAGCGCACTAAGAAATGCGTGGCTTAGCAAAGGCGTGCCGTCAATTAATAAATCCCAATCGGAGGCGGATAATTCGTTAATGCTAGTGATAAGTGCTATTGAAATTTGTTGCGCAAGGCTGTGAGTGGCTGTCATAAAAACACTGTGAGCTTATGCACACAAAAAATCAAGATTTACTAATGGATTTACTAAATAATTTGCTACGGAACTAACTAGGACGTTTACGGATATTGGCGGCTTGCTTATTGATTTTAGTTTTACTTTTACTTTTAATGGCGGCTTCTGCCTCTTGAATTTTTTGCGCTTCCATTTTGACTTCTGCGGCTTTTTGGCGTTCGCTAGATTTTGCCTGCGCCAGCTCGAGTTCTTCTAATGTAATCAACTCGTCTTCGTCCACATCCACATAGCTAAAATGCCTTGCGATTTGCGGTAGGCATTCTGTCGTTTCTTCACGATCTAAAGACTCATCACTATCTTTATCGCAGGCGTTAAATCGAGCTGTTACGCTCTCTTTCATGGCCTTGCGCTTTTGCTCAATTTGGTTATGTTCTGGGTCGGTAGATTTGGCGTAATCAGCCAGTGCTTTACGTAAACGGGCTCTATCATCTGGGCTAAAATTGTATTCTAGCGTTTGTTCTACGCCGTTTTCATCACTATCTAATCCTGAATCTTTGCTGAATTCATCTGCCACCAAAGAATTTTTATCGCCCGCATGCACCATATTTGAAGCTGCTATACTCAACAAAACTGCAGCTCCCAATAAAAAAATAGAGGCTATTTTTGTTGTTACAAACGGATTTTGCAATTGCATTTGCGAATTCACCAGTTGATATTGTTTTAGCGAAAGACTGCTATCTTGAATTAAGGTTGTAAACGTAATGTTTCATATTACTCCATAATTGTAACTAATTGTAACGCTTGCCTATTTACTGTTTTGGATATACTTTAGTGCAGAAAAGTTTTTACTTTTCTAGATTTATTATTTCTTAAAACATATACTACCAAAAATGTTAACTAATTCAATATCGCCGATTCAATCGCAAGAAAGTTTAAACCATGGCAGAAAATAGCAAAAAAATATTAATGGTGGATGATGATGTCCGTATGCGTGAGCTTTTGCAACGCTATCTAACTGAACAAGGCTTTAGTGTTAAAACAGTGGCTGATGCCAAAGAAATGGATATTGCCCTGAGCGCCGATAGCTATGATTTATTGGTGCTCGATTTAATGTTGCCAGGTGAAGATGGTTTAGGTGTTTGCCGACGCCTGCGCGCCAACAACGTTAACACGCCTATTATTATGCTTACCGCGCGCGGTGATGAGGTGGATAGAATTATTGGCCTAGAAATGGGCGCGGATGATTATTTGCCCAAACCGTTTAACCCACGTGAGCTGCTAGCGCGCATTAACGCGGTGATGCGCCGCCATGAACATAGCCCAGAAGCTGAAAATTCAAGTAAATCGGAAGCGTTTAATTTTGGCGAATTTGTGTTCGATCCTTCTACCCGCAGCTTAAGCCGCAGCGGTATGCAAATCACTATTACCAGCGGCGAGTTTGCTTTGCTTAAAGTGTTTACCGAGCACCCGCGCCAGCCGCTTTCACGCGATAGGTTGATGCAACTTGCGCGTGGACGCGAGTTAGATGTGTTTGACCGCAGCATCGATGTACAAGTATCGCGCTTGCGCCGCATTATTGAGCCTGACCCCGCGCGCCCGCGCTATTTGCAAACCATGTGGGGCTTTGGCTATGTGTTTATTCCCGATGGCGAAGCCGCGCATTAAAACCAACCTATAGCCAAGCCCATTGAAGTACTTACCGCGTTCCCTACTCTCTCGCTTGATGCTACTTATTGCCTTATTATTGGCGATAAGCATTTACGCATCACTCAAAATTTTTGATTATTTTGACCGTGAACCGCGCGCCACTACGGCAGCACTGCAAGCCGTTACCATCGTTAATTACACACGTGCATCACTCATCGCCGCACAAGATAGTCGTCGCTTGGCCTTGCTTTCAGAGCTTTCTGGGCGTGAAGGTGTGCGCGTTTATGTAGCAGATTTTTTAGAGGATATTGAACCACTGCCAGATGACCCGTTTATCAACTTAATCGCCAATAAAATTCGCGAGCGACTGGGCGTTGAAACCATCATCACCGTCAACCATTATGGCATTCCTGGCCTGTGGATTAGTTTTAACGTGGAGCAAGATGACTTTTGGGTGGTAATTCCTAAAATTCAAGTCGATAGACCATTCCCCTGGCATTGGCTGTGGTGGGGCGCATTGATTGGCTTATTGTCATTGCTAGGGGCTTATTTAATCGCCTCGCGCATTAATCGGCCACTAAATTTGCTGGTGTATGCGGCAGATAGATTGCGCCACGGCGAGCCCGCGCCACGCCTACCAGAGGACAGCATGGACGAGCTGCAACAAGTGAGCAAAACATTTAACGAAATGGCTGAGTCATTGGTGCGGCTTGATAGCGAGCGCACATTACTATTGGCGGGCGTTTCGCACGACATTCGCACGCCGCTGGCAAGGCTGCGCATCGCAGTTGAGCTATTGCCAGATCACGGTTGTGAAAATTTAAAATCGGGCATGATTGAAGACATCGCCGACATGGACAATATCATCCACCAATTTTCGGATTTTGTGCGCGGCGTAGAAGGCGAGCCCACTAAAATGATGGACATTAACGTGCTATTGCAATCACTAGCAGAGCGCCAAGCACGTGCTGGGCGTAATCTCAAGCTGCAACTTAGCAATACCTACTTTATTGCGTTACGCCCACTTGCCATGCAACGCCTACTAGATAACTTAGTGGGCAATGCATACACTTACTCAAAAGGCCAAGTGGAAGTGGTGAGTAAAATTACCGCCGAAAACATTATTATCAGCGTGTTAGATAACGGTCCTGGTATCCCCGCAGAACATGCTGATCGGCTACTACGCCCATTTGAGCGCATGGACAGCGCTCGCACCAAAAACGAGGGTGGCAGTGGCCTAGGTCTAGCAATTTGTAACCGCATCGCCAAACTGCATCGCGGCAAGCTAGAGTTAATTAATCGCCCTGAAGGCGGCCTAGAAGCTAGGTTAACGCTGCCGATACAACGCTAGGCAACACTTTGGAATCACTTGATGTTTAGCTAAACAAAATTTCTAAGGATTAAACCAATTCAACTTCTCGCGTAGTTTTACTACTTCGCCAATAATTGTTAAACATGGCGGTTTCATACCTGCGGCAGCTACTTTCTCGGCTAAGTCGGCTAGAGTTGCGGTGACCACCTTTTGGCGTTGCGTAGTGCCTTGTTGCACTACGGCGACTGGCATGGAAGCTGATACGCCATGCTCAATAAGCTTTTCGCAGATTTGTTTTAAGCCAACCAAACCCATATAAATCACCACGGTTTGGCGCGGGCGGCTCATGGCGAACCAATCTAAATCCAGCGTTAATTCTTTATTGGCATCCGCTTTTAAATGCCCCGTAATAAACAAGCAAGCTTGCGCGTAATCACGGTGTGTTAGCGGAATGCCCGCGTAGCTAGAAACGCCGTTGGCCGCTGTGATGCCTGGCACGACTTGGAAAGGCACGCCATGCTGCATTAAGGTTTCAATTTCTTCGCCGCCACGCCCGAATATAAACGGGTCGCCGCCTTTTAGTCGCAGCACTCGCTTGCCTTGCAGGGCTAATTTTGCTAAAAGCTCGTTGATTTCCTCTTGCGGCATGGTGTGTTGATCGCGCGATTTGCCGACAAAAATCAGCTCGGCATCGCGTCGCACCAACTCCATCACTTCTGGGCTGACGAGTTTATCGTACACGCAGACATCACATTGCTGCATTAATCTTAATGCTCGAAATGTCAGCAAATCTGGGTCACCTGGGCCACCGCCGACTAAAAACACCTCACCTTTGTTGGCAGTTGCGTCGGTTTCATCTAAAATATTTTGCAGCAACTCGCGCGCCGCTTGTTCTTGGCCAGATAACACACGCTCCACTACTGGGCCTTGCAATATGCCTTCCCAAAAAATTCTTCTGGCTTGTGTCGTACCAAATTTGGCTTTCACTTGCTCGCGAAATTCTCCCGCAATATCCGCGATACGGCCATAAGTGGCGGGCAACATGGTCTCAATTTTGGCACGAATATAGCGCGCCAATACGGGCGCATTGCCCTCGCTAGAAATCGCAATCACCACGGGGCTGCGATCGATAATGCTGCCCATAGTAAACGTACATAAATCGGGTGCATCTACTACGTTTACAGGGATATTCTGCGCCTTTGCCGCGGTTGAAACAGCCATATTCACAGCTTCATCATCGGTCGCCGCAATTACCATGCATGCGCCTGCTAACTGGTTTGGCTCAAAATTAGTTTTTACATATTTAATTTTTTCAGCAGAAACAAAATCTTGTAACTCATGGCAAATTTCAGGCGAATAAATAGTCACCGCTGCGCTGGCTTTCAGCAGCATGCTCACTTTGCGCATAGCCACATCACCACCACCAATCACCACGCAATGACGGTTTTTGATGTTAAAAAAGATGGGGAGTGCTTGCACTATGCTTTCAATTCACGCTGTTGATATTGCTCTATTTTACAACGCATAGGCGCGATGCGCTAAAATATCGTTTTATAAATTTAGTGCCTGTATTTTGACCAAAAAAGTATTCATTAAAACCTTTGGCTGCCAGATGAACGAGTACGATTCGTCGCGCATGGCGGATATGTTGCACGCCGATAACGGCATGATTGAAACCGATACGCCCGAAGATGCCGATGTGATTTTGCTCAACACTTGCAGTGTGCGCGAAAAAGCCGAGGAAAAAGTGTTTAGCCACCTTGGCCGTTTTATTCCGTTAAAGCAGAAAAATCCCAATTTAATCATCGGTGTGGGCGGCTGCGTGGCAAGTCAAGAAGGCGATAACATCATCAAACGCGCGCCTTATGTGGATGTGGTATTTGGCCCGCAAACCTTGCATCGCTTGCCTGAGATGATTAAAAATTCGCAAAGCAGTGGCAAATCGCAAGTGGATATTAGCTTTCCAGAAATTGAAAAATTTGACCATTTGCCGCCACCGCGGCTGGAAGGTGCAACCGCATTTTTGAGCATTATGGAAGGTTGCAGCAAGTATTGCAGTTTTTGCGTAGTGCCTTATACGCGCGGCGAAGAAGTATCGCGACCGTTTGAACACATATTGACTGAGGCTGTGCAATTGGCCGAACAAGGCGTGAAAGAAATCACCCTACTTGGCCAAAATGTGAATGCTTACCGCATGGATTTTGAAGACGTGGAAGCCGACTTAGCCATGCTAATTGAAAGCATCGCCGAAATCCCGCAAATTGAGCGGATTCGCTTTACCACTAGCCACCCCAATGAAATGAACGAGCGGCTAATTAATTGTTTCGCCACTGTGCCAAAATTAGCCGTGCAGCTACATTTGCCAGTGCAAGCGGGTTCTGACCGTATTTTGATGGCGATGAAGCGCAATTACACGGTTTTGCAATACAAAAGTATTATTCGCAAACTGAAAACTGCCAGCCCTAATTTAACCTTTACATCGGATATTATCATAGGCTTCCCTGGTGAAACTGAGGCAGATTTTGAGGCTACAATAAAGCTGATGACAGATGTAGGCTTTGATTACAGTTTTAGCTTTTTATACAGCCCACGCCCTGGCACGCCCGCCGCATTTATTAAAGATGACACGCCACAAGCCAATAAATTAGCGCGCTTGAGCAAGTTGCAAGCCATCAACGAAGCGCAAGGTGATGCCATCAGCCGAAATATGCTAGGTACAGTGCAGCGCGTTTTAATAGAAGGTGCATCGCGTAAAGACGCGAATTTGTTGGCTGGCAAAACCGATAATAATCGCGTGGTAGATATTGCAGGTGATGTGAATTTAATCAACCAATTCGTGAACGTTAAAATCACCGATGTATCGAACCCACGTCGTTTAACTGGCCAATTCATTTAGGTATATTTTTTTAAGCATGGAAATCACCCTTCAACCCGAAGACAACGCCCGCCTTGCCAACCTGTGTGGTGCGCTGGATGAAAATATTAAGCAAATTGAAACCGCGCTTGAGGTGAATATTAATCGCCGTGGTGGCACATTTAATATAAGTGGCAAGCAAGATAATATGCGCCTTGCCGCGCAGATGATTGAAAATTTTTATGTGCGTGCCAAAAAACCACTTGAGCTGGAAGATATTCAACTTGGTTTGGTAGAAGTTGATAAATTAAAACCTGAAGATGTGGCAACTAGTACAATGCCTGTTCTAATGACACGGCGCGGTGATTTGCATGGCCGCACGCCACGCCAAGTCACCTATTTACAGCAAATTCAAGATCACGACATTACCTTTGGCATTGGCCCAGCGGGCACAGGTAAGACCTATTTAGCAGTAGCTAGCGCAGTGGATGCCATGAGTCGCGACCGCATTAAAAAAATTGTGCTGGTACGTCCAGCGGTAGAGGCTGGCGAAAAGTTAGGCTTTTTACCAGGTGATTTAAACCAAAAAGTTGACCCCTACTTGCGCCCCCTTTACGATGCGCTGTATGACTTGGCGGGCTATGACACCGTGAATAAAATGTTTGAACGCGGCGCGATTGAAGTTGCGCCACTAGCGTATATGCGTGGTCGCACGCTGAATCAAAGTTTTATTATTTTAGATGAAGCACAAAATACCACGCCCGAACAAATGAAAATGTTTTTAACACGCATCGGCTTTGGCACCAAGGCCGTGATTACGGGCGATGTGACGCAGATTGATTTGCAACGCCACCAAAAAAGTGGCTTAGTTGAGGCAGCGAAAATCTTAAAAAATGTCAAGGGAATTGCTTTTACGCATTTCCTCTCCGCCGACGTGGTGCGACATCCACTGGTGCAAAAAATCATTAACGCTTACGAAGATTACGAACAAAAAGAAACTTCTGCCGAAAACAAAAAAATCTAATGCCGCAGCTCGCAATCTCTATTCAAATCGCAAGTCAACTTGCCAATATTCCAACCAATGCGCAGTTTAAAAAGTGGGCGAAAGCCGCTCTGCGTGTCGATACCGAGGTGACAATTCGCATTGTGGATGAAATCGAAGGCCGAGCACTAAATTTGGCATATCGTGGTAAAGATTATGCGACCAATGTGCTCACGTTTCCGCTTGTAGAAACGCCGTATTTGATGGGTGATATTGTGATTTGTGCGCCTATAGTTTGGCGTGAAGCCGCCGAGCAAGCTAAACAGTTAACCGCACATTACGCACATTTAACGGTGCATGGCATGTTGCATTTATGTGGCTTTGACCATGAAACCGAAGCACAGGCTGAACTGATGGAGGCAATAGAAATACAAATTTTAGCTAAATTAGGGTATGCTAATCCCTATCTCATTACCGAGGACGCTAAAAGCAAATAGCATGGCATCCGAACCAGAAAAACCGAATAGCAAAACCAGCACCAAAACCAGTTTATTAGAGCGTTTAAGCAATTTCTTGCTGCGCGAGCCCGAAGACCGCGAGCAGCTGGTTGAACTGCTACACGGCGCGTATGAAAACCACTTGATGGACGCAGATTCGCTCGCCATGATAGAAGGCGTGCTACAAGTGAGTGAGATGCAAGTGCGCGACATCATGATTCCGCGCTCGCAAATGGATGTCATCGACATTACCGACCCTCCCGAAAAATTTATTCCGCATGTCATTGAAACAGCGCATAGCCGATTCCCTGTCATCGAAGACGACAAAAACGATGTAATTGGCATTTTACTGGCCAAAGATTTGTTGCGCTACTACGCGGGTGAGGATTTTGAAGTGCGCGATATGTTGCGACCAGCGGTATTTATCCCCGAAGCTAAGCGGCTTAATGTTTTGCTAAAAGAGTTTCGCAGTAACCGCAACCACATTGCCATTGTGGTGGACGAATACGGTGGTGTGGCGGGCATGGTGACGATTGAAGACGTGCTTGAGCAAATTGTGGGCGATATTGAAGATGAATACGATTACGACGAAGACGAAGACAATATCATCCAAAACGCTGACGGGCATTATCGCGTCAAGGCTTTGACCGAAATTAGCGATTTCAACGAGGCGGTAGGCACACAATTTAGCGATGAAGAGTTCAGTACTATTGGTGGTTTGGTGGTCAATAAGTTTGGTCATTTGCCCAAACGTGGCGATAGGGTAATGATTGAGAATCTAAGTTTTTCTGTACTTCGCGCCGATAGTAGGCGCCTACACTCAATGCTGGTTGAGGTGATTCCAGGTGAGCCTTTTCCGATTGAATCGACTTAAAATTCAATCTTCGTTGCCATGCTGCGTTACTCCCAAAAAATTACGCCTTGTCTATCTTATCGCACCACTGTTCTGGCTTTAGCCAGTTTACAGTGGTGGTGTCCTTCACGGGTAAAGCTTTAATTTTAAATTGGTCTTAACGCCTAGTTAGGCGAACTAAATTTAATTTCTCATCTCTACAATATATAAATTTGGAGATTACTATGAAAAATTGGTCTTTGGCAGTGCTACTAGCCTCTACATTATCATCAGCGGTTTACGCAGATGAAGCTAAAACGCAACCTTTAAGTAACGGCATTCCTACCGAAGAGAAGGCTTTTGTTGATGTGATTAATAAATTTGATAAGGCTACTATTGTTGCCCAGTTTGGCGAGCCGGCTAAAGCGGAAGATGTAAAAATTAAAGATTCAGGCAAAATTGTCGCAACTATTTGGCATTATCACAATATTAATACTGCAGCAGATGGTAGCTATTACCCCACCACCGAATTAGATTTTATAGACGACAAAGTAGTGCAAGTGGTGTTTTTAAATCACGATGGCTCTGTAGCAAATGATGGAGCTGGCAAAATATTTGAAACTCAACCTATGCCAGAAATGGAAAAATTGGAAGATATTCCACCCACTTTATAAGCGCTTTAAACAATAAAAAAGGACGCTGCGGCGTCCTTTTTTATTGCTCATATGTTCTAGTTCATATGTCCGCTTATTTCTTTAAAGCATCACGAATTTCACGTAATAACACAATATCATCTGGAGTAGCTGCTGGGGCTACTGGTTCTGCTTTTTTCATTTTATTCACTTGTTTTACCATCATAAAGATGATGAATGCCAAAATAACAAAGTTAATCACAATGGTAATAAAGTTACCGTAGGCTAGCATTGGTACGCCCGCCGCTTTGAGCGTAGCATAAGTGCCCGCATTGCCTGCAGGTATATCTGCGAGTGGTACGAACATATTGCTGAAATCGACACCGCCAGTTATTTTGCCAACAATAGGCATAATAATATCGTTTACTAATGAATCGACAATTTTACCAAATGCCGCACCGATGATGACGCCTATTGCTAGGTCCATCACATTACCCTTCATGATAAACTCTTTAAATTCAGATGACATACTCATTTAATTCTCCCGAAAAAATTGTAAAAATAAAGTATTTAAATTAAGTACTTTTCAAAATGTAGCGCAGGCAATCTTGAGCTAGGCAATACCTAATGTCAATGCTACGTCATACATTTTTACAATTGCCCCTATATACATTTCTTAAACCAACTACAATAGCAAGGTGTAAAAATTCCTAGCCTTGATAAAATTAGTTTTGATCATATAGAAATAATATGTTGAATTATTCTTTAAAACCGTTTAACCGCTTAATCTCGTCTAAGAAAGCTCAGCAAGTCGCGCCCTATTTACTGGGCGCCTCAGCTGTATTGGGATTTGCGCCATTTTATGTCTTCCCTTTAACCATACTCTCACTGGCTGGATTATGCTATTTATGGATGAAAGCAGCTAATACAAAAGCCGCATTCAAGCTAGGCTTTAGCTATGGTTTAGGTTTATATGTGGTTGGCATCTATTGGATTTATATTAGCCTGCACGATTTTGGCGGTATGCCTTGGTGGTTTGCGGGCTTTAGCACTTTTTGCTTGTGCGCGTTTATGGCGCTATTTGTGGGTTTAGTGGGTTGGGCGAGTAAAAAACTAGGTTCGCCAATCATTTGCATTGCGGTGTTATGGGGGCTAAGCGATTGGATTCGTAGCTGGATTTTTACGGGCTTTCCGTGGCTGACCATGGGCTATAGCCAAGCACCACACAGCCCACTAGCTGGCTACATGCCGCTTGTAGGTGTGTATGGCGTTTCTGTTATTGCGGTGTTTGTGGCGGCATTAATCGCAAGTTGGTTTGCAAATCCATCGCAAAACTCAGCCTGGAAACGCAATGTTATCGCTGCGTTTGTGTTGATTATTGTGAC
>JANLWF010000330.1:0-9835 GCA_031364385.1 Methylotenera sp. | reverse complement strand
GCTAGCTCCACTATCGCGGGCCTCGCGGGCAATGACATCATGCTTGGCTTGGCAGGTAACGATATTTTAACCGCCAGTACAGGTAACGATACTATCGATGGCGGTATAGGCGCAGATACCTATAGTTTATCTGCCACCACGGCTGCTGCCACCATTAACCTCACTACTAACACGTCCTCAAGTGCCCAAACAGGCGTGGATACCTTAGTAGGCATTGAAACCGTGATTGGCGGTGCAGGTAACGACAGCATGACCGATGGTGCGGGTGCTAGCCGTTTGGAAGGTGGTAACGGCAATGATACTTTTATCATGACTAATGACAATGCAAGAGACATACTAAGAGGGGGTGTTGGAGTGGATAGCATTGATTACTCTGTGTTTTTAGCTAATTTGACTGTCAATTTAGGCGGCACTAATGATGTGCTGGGTAGTGGCGCGGCGGGTAATCTAGATAACATTAACAGCATCCAAAATATCATCTCAGGTGCGGGTAACGACAGCATTCTTGGCGATACTTTGGTTAATAACATTAATGGCGGCGGTGGTAACGACACCATTAATGGTGGTGGAGGCGCAGATTTATTAACGGGCGGCACAGGCGCAGATGTTTTTGCTTATGCGCTTACAACTGATTCTGGCGTTGGCGCAGGGCGTGATGTAATCACTGGCTTTGTCAGTGGTGTGGATAAGTTAGACTTCTCTGCAATGGATGCGAATACCGCGACAGTGCTACCAGCCAATGAGGCATTCACCTTCATCGGTACTGGCGCCTTTACGGCAGCCGCGCAAGTACGTTATCAACTGATCGATACCGATGCTAATGGCAGTTTAGATTCTACGCTAGTACGAGGTAATGTAAATGCGGCTCTTGGGACAGATTTCGAAGTCTTGTTGCAGGGCGTGACTACAGCAATATTAGCGACTGATATTATTTTGTAGTGTTTTTTATTACATTGTTGCTCATCGCCCCGCTGAAAATGCGGGGTTTTTTTTGCAATATACTCATTTGAGCTATTGCGTAAAACATGACAAATGGGCGACTATATAGAGTAGGCAAAAACGATAACAATGGGAGTGCAGTAGCACATGTTAAACAACTTTAAGTTACCGCAAGGCGAATTAGCCGAGGCCATTAATAGTTTCAAATCTGCGTTTAAAACAGTCGCAGTTTTTAGCGCCATTATTAATTTGATGATGCTAGTGCCATCACTGTATATGTTACAAGTATACGATCGCGTATTGTCAAGTCGCAATGAAACTACCCTACTGCTGATTACCATGATGATTGTTGCAGCTTTTATGTTGATGAGTGCATTGGAGTTTGTGCGCAGCTTTGTGCTGATTCGCGTTGCCTCTCAGCTGGATATGAAACTGAATCAGCGCGTCTATACGGCCTCATTCGAGCAAAACTTAAAGCGCGCGGGTGGCAATGCAGGTCAAGCTTTGCAAGATTTAACTACCGTACGTCAGTTTTTAAGTGGTAATGCTTTATTCGCATTTTTCGATGCGCCTTGGTTCCCCATTTATTTAATCATCATTTTCATGATACATCCGTATCTAGGCATTTTTGCGCTGTGCGGCACGTTGATACACATGGGCTTGGCTGTTTGGAATGAAAAAGCCACTAAAAAACCACTGTCAGAAGCTAACTCAATGGCGGTAAACGCCAGTAATTTAGCCACCAACAATTTACGCAATGCCGAAGTAATTGAGGCAATGGGCATGTTGCCTAACTTTACCAAGCGTTGGTTTGGTTTACATGCTAAGTTTTTAAACTTGCAAGCAGAAGCCAGCGAAAAGGCGGGCATTATTGCCGCCGCTACCAAGTTTGTGCGCGTGACTTTGCAATCGCTTATTTTGGGTTTTGCGGCATTGCTAGTGTTAGATGGCAAAATTACCCCAGGTATGATGATTGTGTGCACCATATTGATGGGGCGCGCGCTTAACCCAGTAGAACAGGTGATTGCTGTTTGGCGCGGCTGGAACGGCACCAAAAGCGCCTACAGCCGTTTAAATGAGCTGCTGGTAGCCAATCCGCAGCGGCTTAATAGCATGTCTTTACCTAAGCCTTTCGGTATGCTTTCGGTAGAGGGCGTAACCACAATTCCACCAGGCTCAAACAAACCAGCACTCAGCAACCTGACATTTGCTATATCGCCTGGCGATGTGCTGGGTGTCGTGGGGCCGAGCGGTGCAGGCAAATCAACGCTGGCGCGGGTGATTGTAGGTATTTGGCCTTCGGTGGCAGGTAAAGTGCGCTTAGATGGGGCAGATATATTTCAATGGAACAAGGCAGAGCTTGGCCCAAGTATTGGCTATTTACCACAAGATGTTGAGTTGTTTGGTGGCACAGTAAGCGAAAATATCGCACGTTTTGGTGAAGTGGATGCTGAAAAGGTAGTGATGGCAGCTAAACGAGCTGGTGTGCACGAAATGATTTTGTATTTTCCCAAAGGCTACGATACCCCGCTTGGCGATGGCGGTGCTGGCTTGTCTGGTGGGCAAAAGCAACGTCTTGGTTTGGCGCGGGCGATGTACGATGATCCATCTTTTATTGTATTGGATGAGCCAAACTCTAATCTGGATGAAGTGGGCGAGCAGGCATTAATTGGCGCCGTGCAAGATTTGCGTCAGCGCGGTAAAACTATCGTCATGATTACGCATAGAGCCAGTACATTAGCCGTTACCAATAAATTATTAGTGTTAAAAGATGGTGTGGCACAAATGTTTGGGTTGACCAGAGAAGTGATGGAAAACTTGAGTAAATTAAACCAACAACAAATCAAGCAGGCACAACAATCAGCTGCAGAAGCAGGCAATGGCGCTGCTTCAAATAGTAATTTAGAGAATAATACTGTAATTGACGCAGATAATAGTGCAGAAAACACCAAGGATATTGAGCAAGTAGAAGATGCTACTGACGCTTCCAATGCAAGCGTAAAACGAACATCTTCCACCAAGAAAAATAAAGAAAACAATAAATTAAAACAAACAGTTGCAGAATAACTAATGCCTAATCTGATTAAAAAATTAACTATTTATAGCCATCGTTTATATTTGGCAGGAGCAAGCTAACCATGGCGCTGTCAGAAAGTAGCATCCAACTTTATAAAGACCCTAGTTCTACTGATATTGCTGCCTCTAGCATCGATACGGATTTATCAAAATACATTCGTCTTGGCTGGTGGATTGTGATTGGTGGCCTTGGTAGCTTTTTACTTTGGGCTTCCCTTGCGCCGCTGGATAAGGGTGTTCCGCTGACTGGCACAGTGGCGGTTGCAACTAGTAAAAAAGCTATTCAGCACGAAACAGGTGGCACGGTAGAAGCCATTCTAGTGAAAGAGGGCGATGTTGTAAAAGCTGGCGATGTGTTGGTGCGCATGAACAACGTTCAAGCTGGGGCAGATGCTGAAACGGCGCGTGTGCAATACATTGCGGCGCGTACCATGCAAGCCAGATTGGAAGCAGAGCGAGACGGCAAAAATAGTGTGGCGCTGCCAAAAGAGTTTGCAGATGCAAAAAGTGACCCCAGAGTTTCAGAAAGCCTTGCATTACAAAATCAAATTTCCAGTTCACGCCGATCTGCAATTAACAGTGAATTAGCTGCGATTGATGAGAATATTGCGGGTTTAGTCTCGCAAATGCAAGGCTTGGAAGAATCTGTAGCCAGTAAGCGCGAGCAAAAATCGCTCATTACCGAGCAATTGTCAGGCATGCGCGATTTAGCTAAAGAGGGCTATATGGCGACCAATCGTGTGCTGGAAACAGAGCAAACTTTGGCTGGAATTAATGCGGATATTTCAGCGGATATGGGTAATATTGGTCGCGCAAATCGCCAAGTTTCCGAGCTGAAGTTGCAGAAAATACAGCGTAATCAGGAATATCAAAAAGAAGTAAGAACGCAGTTATCGGAGGCACAAAAACAAGCAGACGCTTTACAAAATCAGCTTAAGGGTTTAGATAGAAATTTGCAAAACATAGAAATTAAAGCGCCAGTAGCAGGCACGGTGGTAGGTTTAAGCGTGTTCACCAAAGGCGCAGTTGTGGCGCCTGGCTTCAAGTTAATGGATATCGTACCCGTGGAAGATAGCTTGGTGGTAGAGGGGCATTTGCCCGTGCATCTGGTGGATAAAGTGTATGCAGGTTTACCTGTGAACTTGATATTTACTGCATTTAACCAAAATAAAACGCCACATATCCCAGGCGAGGTGGTGAATGTATCTGCAGACCGTTTTATAGAAGAACAAACAGGCCAACCCTATTACAAAGTGACAAGCAAAGTGGCACCAGAAGGCGTTAAGATGATTTATAATCTGAAAATTCGCCCTGGTATGCCAGTGGATATGTTTGTTAAAACAGGCGAACGTACGATGATGAATTATCTGCTTAAGCCGATATTTGATCATCTTAAACTTTCGATGTCTGAGGAATAAAGTGTGCAAACTATAAAATTGAAGCGTTTAACAAGTCGTTTATTACCACTTATCTGTTTTTTTACTGCATTTTCTTATATTGAAAATGCTAGCGCTTTGGGCTTGATGGAAGCCTACGATGCAGCTTTGGCGAATGACAGCGTTTATCGCGCGGCCTTGCATGATAACGAGGCTGGGCAGCAATTTAAAATCATTGGCCGTGCCAATTTATTACCTAATATCTCGGCTAATTACGCCTATAACCGAGTTAATTCTGATATTACGACTACTGGCAATGGCTTTTCGCGTGATGAAACTAGAAATTACAATAGTGAGAATGGCGCAATTCAGTTGCGTCAACCACTGATCAATTTAGAAAGTTGGGCGCGTTATCGTCAGGGTAATCTGCAAACTGCATTAAGCGATAGGCAATTTGCATCGCGCAAGCAAGAGTTAATTAAACGCTTTTTCGGTCTTTATGCTAACGCAAATTACGCGGAGGACATACTGGATTTATCTATCGCAGAGCGTGACGCGTATAAGAATCAAGAGGAAGCCAACAAGCTCATGGCGGTGCGAGGTGAGGGCACTAAAACGGCATTAATCGAATCGCAGGCAAAATTAAGCTTATCCGAGGCGAAAGTAATCGAATCGCAAGATGGCGTTGCCGATGGCCGTAATGCCTTGGCAGCCATGCTGGGTATAGAGGTAGCCAACTTAGATGCACTTTCTGAAAATTTTAATGTGCAGCCACCAGAACAATCTGATTATGAAGCTTGGAAAAATATTGCACTGGAAAATAACCCAGAGATAGCTGCACAGCGCGAGAATGTTGAATTGGCGTATCAAGATATCAGGCGTAATCGCGCAGGCCACGCGCCTCGCTTAGATGCGGTTGCGAGCATAAGTAAGAGTAAATCGGATAGCACCTCCACATTTAACCAAGAAATTGATAATAAAAGTATCGGTTTGCAACTGAATATCCCGCTTTATTCTGGCGGTTCAGTAAGCGCATTAACCGCACAGGCCGAGGCCAATCATAAAAAAGCGCAAGATGAGTTAGAGACAAAAATCAACGAGGTTTTAGTAGATTTGCGTAAACAGCACAATACGGTGTTAAGTGGCGCATTAAAGATAGACGCACTTAAGCAGTCAGTTTCATCAGCAGAATTATTAGTGACGGCAACCAAAAAAAGTTTGATTGGCGGCGTGCGCACTAATTTGGATGTGCTAGATGCGCGCAGGCAATTATTTGAAGCGAAACGTGATTTATCTTTAGCACGTTACAATTATTTGGTGGCTTATGTTAATTTGAAAAAGGCCGCAGGCACTTTAACCGTGGCTGATTTGGAAAAAATCGCACCTAGCTTCACACCGCATACACGCACAGCGATGGGTGATTGAATCGCATTAATTGTTTATAACACATGGCGTTTTTAATAATAAGAAACCTACAGCTGTAGGTTTTTTATCCATTGTCATCGAAGTTTGGCTCATAATTTGCTAGAATAGCAGACTGTATTCTTCTAAGACTTGCACGAAAGACCAGCACGAAAACCTCCATATGAAAACCACCAGCAAAATATCGACCAAAACTATTCAATCTAAAACTTTGCCTAAAGATGAGTTTTTGCCAAAACTTACTCCAGTAAAGCAAGCGCTGCAAAATCACCTTGTATTCTCCAGTTTCAAGACCACTGAGGCTGCCACGCCACGTGATTGGTATGATGTGTCCGCTTATACGGTACGCGATCATGTGGTGCAGCGCTGGATAAAAACAGCGGAATCTTATTCCGAGCATGATCCAAAACGCCTATATTACTTGTCATTGGAGTTTTTAATTGGGCGCATGCTCACTAATGCTGCACTCAATTTGGGCATGAAAGATGAGTTAAGTGACGGTTTAAGTGCATTGGGGCACAGTTTAGAAAATGTAGTAGAAATGGAAAGTGATGCAGCGCTAGGCAATGGTGGTTTAGGCCGCCTGGCCGCATGCTTCTTGGATTCGATGGCGACTATGAATATTCCTGCAACGGGCTAAGCATACGTTACGAATACGGTATGTTTAAACAAAGCATAGAACACGGTCAGCAGGTTGAAAACCCTGATACTTGGTTACGCTATGGCAACATATGGGAATTTCAACGCCCTGAAGTTACTTATAATATTAAATTTTACGGGCACGTAGTGCAGGCATCTGAAAATGGCCAAACTACAAGCCATTGGATGGATTCTGAGCACGTGGTAGCGATGGCATACGATGTGCCTGTGCCAGGTTATGGTACAGAAACTGTGAATAGTTTACGCTTGTGGTCTGCCAAAGCAACGCGCGAATTTGATTTTGGTCACTTTAATGAGGGCAACTACGAGCGTGCGGTAGAAGAGCGTAATGAAACTGAGACAATTTCTAAAGTGCTGTACCCGAATGATGCCTCGGCTTCAGGCAGAGAGTTAAGGCTGAAGCAGCAGTATTTCTTTGTTTCAGCTTCGATACAAGACATATTGCGCCGTTTTTTAAGCGCTCATGTTATGAAAACCCAAGCAGATTGGGCCTTGCTGCCAGAAAAAATCGCCATTCAATTAAATGACACACATCCATCTATTGGCGTGGCAGAAATGATGTATCAATTGGTAGATACGCACCAATTGGACTGGGATTTCGCATGGGGCTTAGTCAACAATATATTCGCTTACACCAATCACACGCTATTGCCAGAAGCACTTGAGACTTGGTCTATCGAGCTTTTTGGTGCTTTATTACCGCGCCATTTAGAGATTATTTATGATATTAACGCACAATTTTTAAATATGTTAGATCGGCAATTTCCAGGAGATGCGGAGCTAGTCAAGCGTGTATCGATTATTGATGAAACCAATGGCCGCCGTGTGCGTATGGCGCATCTAGCGGTGGTGGGTAGCCACACGGTGAATGGCGTTGCAGCCTTGCATAGTGAGTTATTAAAAACCACTTTATTTGCCGATTTCAATAAAATTTATCCGACTAAATTCACCAATGTGACTAACGGCATCACGCCGCGCCGCTGGCTGAATCAGGCTAATCCACTATTGACTAACTTAATTAGCCAGGCGATTGGCGACGGCTTTCAAAAGGATTTAGAACAATTAGTAAAACTCACACCGCTTGCGGATGACAAAGATTTTCGCAAGGCATTTCGCGCTGTGAAGCAAGCCAATAAACAGCGTTTGGCCGACAAAATTAAATCACTCACTCATATTACAGTCAACCCAAACAGCTTGTTTGACGTGCAAATTAAGCGCATTCACGAATATAAGCGTCAATTGCTTAACGTGCTACATGTGATTACTTTGTATAACCGCATTAAAAATGGTGAAAAAAACATTACACCGCGCACCGTGATATTTGGTGGTAAGGCTGCGCCAGGTTATTGGATGGCCAAGCAAATTATTCGCTTAATTAACGATGTAGCGGAGATTGTGAATAATGACCCTGTCGTGGGCGATCAACTTAAAGTAGTGTTTTACCCTAATTACGACGTTTCTGCAGCAGAAATACTGTTTCCAGGCAGCGATTTGTCTGAGCAAATATCTACAGCAGGCACCGAGGCCAGCGGCACAGGTAACATGAAAATGGCACTCAACGGGGCGCTGACAATCGGTACGTTAGATGGCGCGAATGTGGAAATTATGGAAGAAGTTGGCGATGACAATATTTTCATCTTCGGCCTAACCACGCCGCAAGTAGCTGCAACTAAGGTTGCTGGCTATAATCCGCGTGATTATTACAATAATAACGCCGCGCTAAAGCAAGTATTAGATATGATAGGCAATGGCTTCTTCTCGCCAGATCAACCGAATCGTTATCAAGCGATTGTTGATAATTTGCTCAACAATGGTGACAATTACTTACTTCTAGCTGATTACGCCAGCTATATCGCCACCCAAGATGAAGTTGGGAAAATCTATCAAAATCAAGAAGAGTGGAGCAGACGAGCGATTTTAAACGTCGCGCGCATGGCCAAATTCTCTAGCGATAGAACCATCGCCGAGTATGCAAACAATATTTGGCATCTAAAAAGCATGCATAAAGCATGAAAAATAAAGCCTAAAAAATAAACGAACAGTAATCATCTGTGCAAAGTAAAATTGTGTAAACCTTTAATTTAAATCACCATTAAACAATTACAATAATCACCTTAACTTTAAGGGATACACACATGAAACGTTTATTACCAGCCACAGTGCTTGCCTTGTTTATTACGCAGGCAGATGCCTTAGACTTTGGCAAACTTAAAGATGCACTTAAATCCACTGGCAATAGTAGCGCTACAACCTCCACAAGCAGTGGTACAGGCGTTAGCAGTTTAAGCAATGATGAAGCCAGTAGCGGCCTAAAAGAGGCGCTCACGCAAGGCGTAGGCAAAGCCGTTTCTACATTGGGTGCGACAGATGGTTTTTTTTCTAATAAAGAAGTCAAAATCCCACTGCCAAAATCACTGAAAAAAATTGAAAAAGGCATGAAGCTAGTGGGGATGGGGAAACAATCAGATGAGCTTGTGCTTAAGATGAACCGCGCCGCAGAAGCGGCAGTACCAGAAGCCAAGGCTCTGCTTGTTGATTCAATTAAACAAATGACATTAGCCGATGCCAAAGCCATACTCACTGGCCCGCAAGATGCTGCGACACAATACTTTAAAAAAACCACATCAGTGCAAATGGGCGAGAAGTTTTTGCCGATTGTGCAAAAAGCCACTGAGAATGTCCAGTTAGCATCAAGTTACAATAAATATGCTGAGATGGGCAGTAAGTTTGGCGTAGTGAAAAAAGAAGACGCTAACATTGAGCAATATGTGACCAATAAGGCACTTGATGGCGTCTACTTTATGATTGCCAAAGAAGAGGCGGCTATTCGTAAAGACCCGCTAGGCCAAGCCAGCAGTTTGATTAAAAAGGTGTTTGGTTCGATTGGTAAATAACACTTAGGTATCTTGCAGATTTAGCTACCTGCAGATATAAAATAGCCACTCAAATGAGTGGCTATTTTAATAGTTAAATTATTTTTAACTAAATGTATTAAATATGTTGTCCTGTAGACCAATATCCATGCGGCCTGCAGGGCATGTTACTTTTTTCGTATAAATTGCTTTGAATTGAATGGGTTAGCTAGCCTGACAATTGCGACTATTACCAACATGGCTACTATATCAAGCGAGTGACAACAACAAAATCCTAAATAAAAGCCACAAATGCTTTGACACAAGGTGCAAAATCTTGCTATAGTTTCACCTCTCGGCGGCATGTACGTCGAATCGGACGCGGGATGGAGCAGTCTGGCAGCTCGTCGGGCTCATAACCCGAAGGTCACAGGTTCAAATCCTGTTCCCGCAACCAATAAATTTCAGGTTTTGAAATTACGCTCTTTAACAATATGAACGACTGATAAG
>JANLWF010000308.1:0-2171 GCA_031364385.1 Methylotenera sp. | reverse complement strand
TAATTGCCAGGCTGCCATTTCAGCTATTTTTAATTTGGCTTATTTGGTGGTGTTCGCGCAGTAATTAGGCATAAAAAAGTGAACATTAAATGCTCACTTTTTTATGATGCTAAAGATTAATTATTTTGCTGCAGGCGGCGCATTTTTTGTGTCGCTTGGTTGCAGTTTATTACCTTTGGTTGTGCCAACATTCATTTGAGCGTCCATGTCTATAATGCTGACGCCACCATTGGTTTGTTTCATTTTGCCATACATGTCCTCATGGTGCGTCATAAACTCTTGTTTAGACACCATGCCATCACCATTGGTATCCATCATTTTACTGCTTATGTGACCATGCTCTTGATCTTGCGTTAAGCCATCCATAGCGTGTTCAGTGTTAGATTTATCATCAGCAAATGCAGAATAAGCAGAGAACACTAATGATGCGATAAAAATAGTACCAATAAATTGATTCATTTTAATTCCTTAATAAAGTTAAAGTTGTATCGCAATCTAATTAATCAATAGCATTAATTAGTACCATAGGTAGTACCGTTAACTGGGCCATCTTTAGTAATATCAACACTACCATTTTTGCTTACACCAGTGGTTGTGCCAATCGGTTTGTTATTCATAGAATTTCTGTAGCTAACACCACCGTTTTCATTTTGTGGCATGTTGCCGTACATAGTTTCGTAATGATTCATGTACTCATCACGTGTCACCATGCCATCATTATCCACATCCATCATTTTCATCTCTTTGTCAGAGTTGCTCATGCGGTTATTTTTTTTCATACTTTTGTTGCTACTTTTTTTGTCGATACGTTTATCTTGATGCTTAATTTGCGGGGTATCCGATGTGCCTAATGCACTTGCATCATCGGTATTTTCTGGTGTAGTTGCAGCGGTTACTGAAAATGCGCTTACAAGTAGCGCAGTTAAAAATGCACTCGTAATGGTTTTATTCATGATCGTTCCTTTTTTAAATAGAGATGTTAAATACTTAATTCTGTCGATTGACAATATGCATGGTATGGCTTCAACCAAATTAGGTCTGTACGGTAACTAACCATAAACAAATTAAATTTAATAGCGCTATATGCACGTTACCGTACAGACTAACATTCTGTAAAAGTGACAATGGAACATGTAAGTTAATATTTTTAACTTAATAACTAAGAAAGAGGTTTTACCATGACTAAGATGAATAGAATGACGACGAGTGTAGTGATTGCTACTTTTTTGCTTAGCTTAAGCGGTTGCGCAGGTATGTCATCCCGTGATAAAAGCACTGCTATTGGTGCAGGTGTTGGTGGTGTGGCTGGCGCAGTGCTTACTAATGGCGGTGTGCTTGGAACTGTAGGTGGCGCGGCTGTAGGTGGTATTATTGGCAACCAAATAGGTAAATAAATAGTAGTTCGAGTGATTTAAAATAATACGGACTCATTAATTATAATTGTCCGTATTATTTTTCAATAACTTTTTGTGATTTTACGATACAAATAAGCCGTACCCATTTAATTAATAAACTAGACTAGTTAAATAATTGCCTAGTGGGTTTTTGTAATTTGCTTATAGGAATGTTGCCCTGCCACTGGCAATAATAATACTGGCAACTGAATCGATGCACAGGAGTAAACAAGCTCGTTAATCGATCGATTCGGCGGCGCCTAATACGAACAGTATAACCACCGCAAACTGGGCATCTGCAATAATTGTTGCTTATCATTTATATCGCCTTTCAATTAAATAGTGTTCAGATTAATGCTAAGGATTAACAAAATAAATGATTTTGTAAATCGCTGTCTGTGCGCTAGCTAACATAACCTGTAATTTCGATTAATACCTTGGTCTTTTTTTGAAAGCTTAGGTATGGTGGAAATTTTTATGGGCTATGTTCGCTATCACACAGACAATAAATAAGGTATCAAATCATAATCATCTAAATTAAAACTTAGTGAGAACAGCATGGCACTTGCAGCTAAAACAGAATCAAATGCATATGATAAAAACTATCTTGCACCAGAAAATTTGGCACATGGTGCATTGCAAACATCAACAAGCAAAATATCGGATACATCAGCGTTAAGTGCGGTTTCTTGGGCTGCAATTTTTGCTGGCGCAACAGCAGCAGCGGCTTTGGCACTTATTTTATTGTTGCTGGGTACGGGCTTGGGTTTATCCGCA
>JANLWF010000287.1:0-2408 GCA_031364385.1 Methylotenera sp. | reverse complement strand
ATCACAATATTCGGAAATTTCCCGCTATGATCTAAGCTGGCATTGGCGATTTTAATTGCCGCTTTGCGGGCTATGGCTTTGTAAATATTCGATATTTTAGAATCAGGTTCGGCAATCACGGTTGGTTTTCCGCTATCAGTTTGTACGCGGATGTTGATGTCTAGTGGCAGACTGCCGAGCAAATCGACCTTGTAATCATCACACATTTTTTGGCCACCGCCCGCGCCGAATATGTGTTCTTCATGACCACAGTTGCTGCAAATGTGTGTGCTCATATTCTCCACAATACCCAAAATAGGAATGCCGACTTTCTCGAACATTTTTAAACCTTTACGCGCGTCTAGCAGGGCGATGTCTTGCGGCGTGGTAACAATAATCGCGCCTGTGACGGGGATTTTTTGCGCTAATGTGAGCTGAATATCGCCCGTGCCAGGCGGTAAGTCGATGATTAAATAATCTAAATTATCCCAGCGCGTTTCGCGCAGCAACTGCTCCAGCGCGCCCGTCACCATTGGGCCGCGCCATACCATCGGCGTGTCCACATCAACCAAAAACCCAATACTCATGGCTTGAATACCATGCGCTAACATTGGATCCATACTTTTTCCGTCAGAACTTTCTGGTCTGCCTGAAATTCCCAACATTTGCGGTTGGCTTGGGCCGTAAATATCGGCGTCTAATAAACCCACCGTTGCGCCCTCTGCCGCCAGCGCCAACGCTAAGTTGACACTAGTGGTCGATTTACCCACGCCGCCTTTGCCAGAAGCCACGGCGATAATATTTTTCACATTTGGCAATAGCGTTACGCCTTGCTGCGCCTTGTGCGCGGCGATGCGGCTGCCGATGTTCACGTTTATATTCTCAACGCCTTCAAGCGCTTTTAGATGCGTTTCAACCAAGCTTTTCACATCATTCATCACGCTTTTGGCGGGGTAACCCAACACAATATCCAAACTTACGTTGTTGCCGCTAATTTGTATATTCTTAGCCGATTTACTGGTGATGAAATCTTTGCCCGTATTCGGGTCAATCAGGGTTTTTAATGCGTTTTGAATGTCTAATTCGGTTAAGTTCATAATATTTCTTTGTTTAGTTAAATTTCTAGTTGGTTTATTTATTTTGGCAAGTAAATCACATGTGGCAAATCTTTAAAATGTGCATCGCAGGTCAGTAAATCTGCTTGTAAATGTAGGGCGGTGGCATACACAATTGCATCAGCTGTGGCTAGTTCATATTGTTGGTGCAAGTTTGCCGCGCTTAATGCAATGGTGGTGTCTAGCGTTGCTACAACGCATTTTTGCGTGTAAGCAATCATTAAATCGGCCTCTGCCTCGCCTTTTTCGCGCATAAGCCATTTTGCCAGTTCTAATTGCACAATGGTTGGCACAATACAATCGTCTTGGTTTGGCATTAATGATGTTAATTGCGCTTTTAAAGGGCTGCCAATTAGCCACTCTATCCAAGCGGACGTATCAACAACGCACATTTTTACAGCAGGCATTAAAATCTATCCGCACGGTCTCGGTAATTATCAGCGTTAGCCCCTGCGGCAATGCTGGCAAGCGCATCTAGGCTAGGCACAGGCATCATTAGCACACCTGCACCTTTTGGTATAAACACAAATGATTGCCCCGCCTGCCAATGCATAACATCGCGTACAGGCTTGGGGATAGATATTTGAAACTTACTAGATAATGTGGCATTTGCTTGCATAATTTTTACCTAAAATTAAACGATAACAATATTGTAAGAATACGCTTTAATTTACACTAAAGCAAATGACAATTACTTGCTATTAACTATTTTAGTTGTCGCCTCAATTTTTCTATCGGCATACAAAACAACGTCTTTTATCACCAACTTTTGAATGGCGGAAATGAAGGTTTGCATAATTGCATAATCAGGTTGATGGTTTTGCGTTGGAAGCGAAACTTTGTCTGTTTGAATTTTTCTATTGCTGATACTGTCACCCCAAGAATATTGATGCTTCAAACTTTTATTAATGCAAGTTGCTAAATATAGTTGGTTTAACTTGCTTTTTTCTTCTTCGTTTTTTAGATACAAAACCAAATTGTGGCTGTCATTTGAATAAAAATCTTTTTCTTGGTAGGTAACAACAAAGGTTTTGCCGCCAATAAAAACACAATTGCCTTTATCAAGATAATTTTCATCATAGGCAATGTACGAGCTAACCGCATTGTTTTCAGTGCTTGCACACAAGTAAGGGGTTTCACCACTATTTTCAATAATATCTCTGGATAAAATATTTCGAGAATTCTTAACATTAAACAAATCGACTACTTTAAATTCTTCAAATTTTGCGGTTTCAAAATCATCTAAAACCAGTTGTTCTTCGGCAGTTAATGTGTAATCTTTAAGCCCAGTCGCCAATAAATACGCCTCTAGCT
>JANLWF010000224.1:0-14811 GCA_031364385.1 Methylotenera sp. | reverse complement strand
GTGCTTTGAACTGACCAAAACGGAACTGCACAGGTTGCCACCAGGCCACGTTCAAATAGCCTTGATCCAAGATTGTGCTTGATACACTAGTGTTACCTGCGGAAGCAAGTTCAATAGATAGTAATGCCTCATAATAGTCTTTATATTTTGCCTCAAAGCCCAAACGAGCACGGCGAATATCAAAAGTGTCGGCACCAATATTACCACCATTGATTCTAGCTGCAGCATCCGCACCGCCACCCAATGAATTAGTGACTTGAACACCAGGGATTACTGAACTATTTGAACCTTCGTTATAATCAAAATTACGATAATCGGCGTGTACACGGCCAGCAATTTTGGCCTTAAAACTGCCATCAGCAGATTCGATTACCATACCATCTTTAAATTTCACATCTGGTTTTTTCGATTTCGTATCTTTTTCAAGCTCGCGACCTTTTAACAGCAATGCACCTTCTTCTTCAGTTAACACGCCTTTAGCGATTAATGCATTTAAAATATCATCGGTAGAATCAGCAAAAGCGTTTGCGCCAAAGCCCAATAAAGCAGCACCTGTAAGCGTTGTGGCTACTATATTACGTAGTTTTAAGTTCATTCAAAGTCCCCTGTTAGAACAATTTAATTAAGATTTTTCAACAGATGAATTTTGAGACATTAATATGACAAATTGATGACAAAGAACTATTTAAGGTACTAGCTGATATATTCAGCGTTGTATTTTAGCGACAACAAAAAACCGCTTGCAAACAACTGCAAGCGGTTTTTTAATCTGCCTAATAAGCTATTCAGCTAATTGTGATTGCATGTCTTCCACACTAATATGGCGCACATCTTTGCCTTGCACCATATACACCACATTTTCAGAGATATTCTTTGCATGATCGCCAATACGCTCCACGGCTTTGGCAATAAACAGTACTTCTAGGGAAATAGAAATGGTGCGCGGATCTTCCAGCATAAAAGTAATTAACTGACGGATAGCAGCTTGATATTGTTCGTCCACCTCTTCATCCATGTGCGCAATTTCAACCACCTTGCTGGCATCAGAGCGTGCAAAAGCATCTAGCGCCATGTGCAACATATCTCTTGCAGTGTTCGCCATGGCTTTAATTTCTACAAAACGCGGCGTTAATTTGCGTTCTATTTCGCTTGATTTAAGTGCGAAGCGTGCAATTTTCGCAGCTTCATCACCAATACGTTCAAGGTCAGTAATGCTTTTAATCATCATCAGCACCATGCGCAAATCGCCCGCGGTTGGCTGGCGGCGCGCAATAATATGGCTACAATCTTCATCCACTTGTACTTCAAGTGAATTAACTAAGTGATCTTTTTTGATGACACTTTTAGCAAGCTTAGGGTTGCCGCTAATCAAGGCTTCAAGCGCGTCAACAATTTGCTGCTCCACCAGTGCGCCCATCTCCAGCACCTTAGCGCGCAAGGCTTCTAGCTCGGCGTCGTATTGTTTAAATATGTGTTCTTGCATGGTTAAATCCTTTTATTAGCCAAATTTGCCAGTGATGTAGTCTTCAGTCTCTTTGCGGCTTGGGCGGGTAAAAATGGTATTGGTATCATCATATTCCATCAGTTCGCCAAGGTACATGTAGGCGGTGTAATCTGACACGCGCGCCGCTTGTTGCATGTTGTGCGTGACCACTAAAATCGTTAATTTTTGTTTCAGTTCACTCATTAATTCTTCAATGTTAGCGGTTGCGATTGGGTCTAATGCCGATGTTGGTTCGTCAAACAGCATAATTTCAGGGTCTGTAGCTAGCGCACGAGCAATACATAAGCGTTGTTGCTGGCCACCCGATAAGTTAAAGGCTAAGTCTTGCAACCTATCTTTGGCTTCGTTCCATAAAGCTGCGCCTTTCAGCGCTTCTTCTACCTTGTCATCTAACATGCGCTTATTACTTTCGCCACGCACGCGCAGACCATAAGCCACATTTTCATAAATACTTTTAGGAAAAGGGTTGGGTTTTTGAAACACCATGCTAATGCGCATACGCACTTCAATCGCGTCAACGCCGTGTTCTAAAATATTGGTGTTATCGGGGTGCATGACAATTTGACCCTGGTATTTGTTACCAGGGTACAAATCGTGCATACGATTAAAGCAGCGCAAAAAAGTTGATTTTCCGCAGCCTGATGGGCCAATCAGTGCGGTGATTTTGTTTTCATACAGCGGCATATTCACGCTTTTAAGTGCTTGCATACCATTTGCATAGAAAAAATTAAGGTCGCGCGACTCGGCTTTAATAGCGGTTGTGGGGGTGATCATAGTTTATAAAACCTTAGTATTTACCATTTAATATTCTTGCGAATTTTATAGCGTAAGTAGATTGCTGTGCCGTTCATGAGTAGCGTAACGACAATAATGAGCGCGCCTGTAGCCGCTGCGTTAATGTGAAAGGCATGATCGGGGCGCGATAACCAGTTAAACATTTGAATTGGCAATACCGTAAAGCCGGAGCTTAACCACTCAAAATTGATAAAAGGTGCAACGTCAGTAACAGGTGAGGGCGGTAAAAACGCGATAAACGTGAGTGCGCCAATAGTGATAATGGGGGCTGTTTCACCCAGTGCGCGCGCCATGCCGATAATGATGCCAGTTAAAATTCCGCCGTAGGAATATTTCAAAACATGATCGTAAACTACTTGCCATTTGGTTGCGCCTACCGCGTAAGCCGCTTCGCGAATGGCGACTGGAATAGCGCGTATGGCCTCTCGGGTGGAGACAATGACAATAGGTAATATTAACAAGCCTAAAGTTAAGCCTGCTGTTAGTATGCTTTGGCCTAAATCTAAAATATATACAAATAAACCTAGCGCTAGCAGGCCATATACAATCGACGGCACACCAGCAAGATTGGTCACGTTAATTTCAATTAAGTCTGCAAACCAGTGTTTTGGTGCGTATTCTTCAAGATATAAGCCAGCCGCTACGCCCATAGGCACGGCTACCAGAAATGTCACCAACATGACTAAGGCAGAGCCTACCCACGCCGATAACAGACCCGCGTTGGAGGCACGGCGCGAAGGGAAGTTGCTAAGGAAATCCGTATTAAAGCGTGTGTAGCCATCCATCACCAAATCGCTAAACAGTATAAGCAGCGTGAGTAAAGCTAACATAAGCGCAAGCAGCCCAATGAGTGAGAAGATGTAGTCATGAAGCTTATGACGTTTAATCATAGCGCGCACTTCGCCAAGATTTTTTAGTACAGAAGCTGGCGCTTTAACTAGAGGCATTTCTTGTGTCATGTTAGTACTCATTGTTGAGGGCTGTTTTTGTAGCGTAAGTGTTTAATAATGCTCACGATATTTTTTGCGTATCAAATGACCAAGAATATTGAAGCACAAGGTCATCACCAGCAACACCAAGCCTGCGGCAAAAATACTTTGATAGCCAACGCTGCCATGTGGTAAATCGCCCATCGCTACTTGCACAATGTAAGCAGTAATAGTGGCAGCGCTTTCCATCGGGTTAAAGCTGACGATAGGCTGCTGCCCTGCGGCCACAGCCACCACCATGGTCTCGCCTACTGCGCGTGAAATACCCAAAATGTAAGCGGCCACAATTCCAGAAGTCGCGGCTGGTGCCACCACGCGCACGGCAGTTTGAAAGCGTGTAGCACCCATCGCGTAGCTACCTTCGCGCATGGCCATGGGCACGGCACGCATGGCATCCTCTGCCAATGAGGCAATATAAGGCACAATCATAATGCCCATCACTATGCCAGCACTTAACATATTAAAGCCTGGCAGTTCTGGAAATATTTTCTGTAGAATGGGTGTTAAAAACAATAGCGCAAAATAGCCAAATACAATCGTTGGTACGCCTACCAACAGCTCTAATATTGGCTTTACAATTTCACGTGTTTTATGTGATGCAAACTCTGATAGATAAATTGCCGTGATAGTGCCAATAGGAATAGCTACTGTCAAAGCAACTGCAGAGGTGGTTAGCGTGCCCGAAATAAGCGGTAAAATGCCGTAGTGCGCATCCTCAAACAGCGGTGTCCATTGTGTATCGGTAAAAAAATCGATTATAGATACCGTTTTAAAAAAACTTAAGGATTCGTAAAGTAGAACGCCGACAATAGACAACGTGGTGGCAACTGCAGAAAGTGCAGCTAACAATAATATAAATTCAATAATACGTTCTTTGATATTGCGGCGTACATTTTTAGCCAAACGCTTGCTAATGACCAGACTAGTTGATTGATTAAGCATTTGTGTGGCTGAATTCATTAAGTTTTACGAGTTGATTAGTTTAAATGAGTTTCATTAAATAAAATAGCGAGAGCTGCTACGCTCTCGCTATTTTTTAATTTATTATTACTTAATTCTGCTTAACAAATCAGTAATTTTAATGCCCACTTCTGGCGTACCATTAAAACCTGTACCTGGTTTCATTGATTTGTAGTGCGCTTTGACAGCGGCGTAGTCTTCTGCTGGTAATGGTACATATTTTACTTCTTTCACTAAGGTTGGTGCATTTTCTAAATAGAAGTTCACAAACGCTTTAACTTCTGGTTTAAATGCAGCAGCAGTTGCGTTTATATAAATAAACAGTGGACGTGAAAGTGGTTGGTAAGACCCGTTTTTAACGGTTTCTTGTGAAGGAAATACCGCTGGCGCACCCGCTTTTGCAGAAATAGGTATTGCACGCAATTTATCTTTATTTTCTTCATAATACGCATATCCAAAGTAGGCAATGCCACCTGTATTACCAGATACACCTTGTACTAAAACGTTGTCATCTTCTGATGGCGTGTAATCGGTACGGTGTGCGCCTTTTTTGCCGTTAATAGCTTCTGTAAAGTAATCGAAGGTACCAGATGCTGTACCAGGACCGTATAAACCCATGGCTTTATCAGGGTAAGCTGGATTCACTTGTTTCCAGTTTTTAATGCTTGAACCCGAATTCCAGATTTTTTTCAACTCATCAACGCTTAGGCTTTTAACCCAATCGTTTTTACCATTGACCACTACTGTTAAGCCATCATATGCAATTGGTAACTCAATGTACTGAACACCCGCTTCTTTACAAGCGTCCATTTCTTTTTGTAAAATTGGACGTGATGCATCAGCAATATCAATTTCGCCACGGCAGAACTTTTTAAAACCACCACCTGTGCCAGATTCGCCCACAGTCACTTTAATTTTGGTCGATTTTTGAAATTCTTCGGCTACCGCCTCTGTAATGGGGTACACCGTGCTAGAGCCATCAATTTTGATGATTTTATCGGCAGCAAAAGCCTGAGTTGTAGCGAAAGTAGCCGCAATTAAAGCCGCGATACTTAATGATTTGGTTAGCATTGTGTTCATGAAATCTCCATCAGAGTTAAACTATATTGAGTTAAATTGCTTTTAAACTTTTGCGAATTTTAGAGATTGAATATGACAGTTTGATGACAATTTGAATAGTTTAATGAATAAAAAAGGGTTTGAGATTAAGACCCTTTAGTTAGAACAATTTAAATTTACTTGCTACAAAAAAGTTTTGCCAAAATAGTACGCTGAAGCGGCAATTAAACCTGAACACGGAATGGTGAGCACCCAAGCCCAAAGAATGCGTGAGGCCAAGCCCCAGCGCACCGCAGAAGCACGACGTGACACACCCACGCCAATAATCGCACCCGTAATAGTGTGCGTGGTGGAAACGGGTATGCCAAAGTAAGTGGCGATAAATAAGGCAATTGCACCAGAAGTTTGCGCGCAGAAAGCGCCGCTAGGGCGAATACGCGTGATGCCCATGCCCATGGTACGCACAATGCGCCAGCCGCCAAATAGCGTGCCTAGTGCCATGGCTAAATGGCACGAAATAATCACCCATAACTGTATGTCAAACCCTGTTTGATAGCCGTTAGCTACTAGTAACACGGTAATAATACCCATGGTTTTCTGGGCATCATTACCGCCATGGCCCAGGCTATACAATGATGAAGAGATAAATTGTAGTTTATTAAATCGACTTTCGGCAGGGTAGGGCGACGATTTTTCGAATAGCCACAGCACAATCACCATCAATATTAAGGCCAGCAACATGCCAAACAGCGGTGATAAAATAATAGCAGCTGATGTCTTAAGTAGGCCAGCCGCGATAATTGCGCCTGTACCAGCTTTGGCGACACCTGCGCCCACTAGGCCGCCAACCAGAGCGTGTGATGAAGATGACGGAATACCCAGCCACCAAGTGATTAAATTCCAGATAATTGCGCCACATAAGGCGCCAAAAATCACTGCATTATTCACAATATCGGGGTCAATAATGCCTTTGCCTATCATTTTTGCGACGGCAGTGCCAAACACTAAAAATGCAATAAAGTTAAAAAATGCCGCCCACAGCACTGCTGCTTGTGGCGTGAGTAAGCGCGTAGAAACCATAAGCGCGATAGAGTTTGCTGCATCGTGGAAGCCGTTCATAAAGTCGAAAATGAGGGCTACCGCCACCAGCACCATCATGATGAGAATTGCGTGTTCCATGCGTAACTCCTTAGATGCGTTCTAACACGACACCGTGAATCACGTCGGACACGTCTTGACAGCTATCGATGGCTTCCTCAAATAAATCGTAAAGCTGGCTTGAGCGAATCAGCGTGCGCGCATCAGATTCTTCAGCAAACAAGCGTTGCATTCCTGCGCGCATCACGTGATCGCCTTCGCCTTCAATGCTGTTAATTTCTTCGCAAGTGCGCATAATACGCTCGGCATTTTTCATGTCTGAGAGCATGTGTACGGTATCGCGTACTTTTTCTGAGGCACGCAATAAAATTTGCGCCAGCGCTACCATTTCAGGCGTAAAGCTAGAGTGGCCATAGATCTTGGCACTTTGTGGAATGTCTTCCATGTAATCAATGATGTCATCTAGCGCCATCGCTAGTTCGCGAATTTCACGGCGATCAAACGGTGTAATAAAGGTCTTATGCAGAGAAAGCAGAATTTCTTTGGTGTATTCATCCGCTTCAGATTCAATCGTTCTAATTTCAGCAAAATATTGCTCGAATTTTCCCGCGTCGCTTACCGCAGTCATCATGGCAAGCACTTTGGAACACCTGACAGCGCAATCTGCTAATTTATTGAATAATATGAAATAATTATCACTATGTGGTGTAATTGCTGACATTAACCGACTAAAAACGCCACCTGCCATGTTTGATCTCCCTGATGAATTTAATTGGTTTGTTTTAATATTTTAGTTTAATAATTTGTGAGTAATGATGTAAAAAAACAACTATTATAGCGTTGTGAAAAATAACAATTTCACAAAATTTATCGTAAGTAAATTATGACATATATGTGACAAACTAAACCGCTCGATTTAAAAACTTAAGTTATAAAAAAGATGAAAAACATAATCAGCTGTCAGCTCATTACAGAATTTATGGGTACAGCGCTATTGCTGGCCATTGTCACTGGCTCAGGCATTATGGGTGAAACATTAGGTGCAGGCAATGCAGCCGTGGCTTTGTTGGGCAATAGCATCGCCACAGGTTGCGGCTTGTATGTGCTAATTACCTTGTTCGCACCCATATCTGGCGCGCACTTTAACCCTGTGGTGAGCATCATGATGTGGCGTGCAGGCGTGTTGAATACGTACAGATTATTTGCTTATGTTGCAGCGCAAATTGTCGGGGCAATTAGTGGCGTTTGGCTCACGCATGTGATGTTTGCTTTGCCTATTATTCAAACCTCCAGCAAGCCAAGACATGGCCTGGGCGTTTGGGTGAGCGAGTTAATCTCTACTTTGGTTTTACTTAGCGTGATTCGCCTCGGTATAAAATATACCAACGAAAAAGTAGCAATGTTAGTTGCGCTAACAGTTACCGCTGGCTACTGGTTCACCTCATCCACTTTTTTCTCAAACCCAGCGGTGACATTGGCTAGAAGCTTAACCAATACTTTTGTGGGTATCGCGCCTGCCGACTTACTTGGCTTTTTATCTGCACAATTGGTTGCAGTCATATTAATATGTTTAATTAAGCTGGATAAAAGCACATAGCCGATTGCGGTATAATTACGCTTTTAAAATTAAGCTGCAACAATCATGGAAGCCGAACAACTCAACCAAATTGCCAACCGTTTAAACGACTTAAGCGAGCGCAACCACGCCCTTCGGGGGTATCTTTGACTTTGACAATAAAGCGCAAAAACTAGAAGAAGTTAATGGCTTATTAGAAGACCCCAAAATTTGGGATAACGCCGAAAACGCGCAAAAACTAGGCAAAGAAAAACGCATGTTAGAGCTGGTGGTGCATAATTTGCAAGCGCTTGAGGCTGGCATAAAAGACAGCCAAGAGCTGTTTGAAATGGCGCGCGAAGAGGCTGACGATGACACTCTGCAAAGTGTAGCCGCCGATTCCCTAGAAATAGAAACTAAAATCGCCGACATGGAATTTAAACGCATGTTTTCGGGCGAGTTGGATGGCGCCAATTGCTTTATCGAATTTCAATCGGGCAGCGGCGGCACTGAAGCGCAAGATTGGTGCAATATGCTCTTAAGAATGTACTTGCGCTACGCCGAGCGCAAAGGCTTTAAAGTCGAGGTTTTGGAGCTATCCGATGGTGACGTGGCGGGCATCAAAGGCGCGTCGATTAAGGTTTCTGGCGATTATGCTTACGGAACTTTACGCACTGAAAACGGTGTGCATAGGCTAGTGCGAAAATCCCCATTCGATAGTAATGCCAAACGCCACACCAGCTTTGCCAGCGTACAGATTTTCCCCGAAGTCGATGACAGCATTCAAATCGACATCAACCCCGCAGATTTGCGTATCGATACATATCGAGCGTCTGGCGCAGGCGGTCAGCATATCAACAAAACCGATTCTGCCGTGCGTATCACGCATTTACCCACCAATGTCGTCGTGCAATGCCAAAATGACAGAAGCCAACACCGCAACCGCGAAGAAGCCATGAATATGCTAAAAGGCGCGCTGTATAATTTAGAGCTAAACAAACGCAACGCGGATAAACAGGCGCTAGAAGACGCCAAAACTGACATCGGCTGGGGACATCAAATCCGTAGCTACGTGCTAGACCAAGGCCGTATCAAAGATTTACGCACCAATGTGGAGATTGGCAATACACAAGGCGTTCTGGATGGCGATTTAGATCCGTTTATACAGGTTAGTTTGAAGCAAGGTGTTTAATTTCTTTTTGCATTCAATCACATACGGTGTTCTCAGTGCTAGACGTACTAAGTGCAATGTCATCGCGCTTTCGCCTTGTCTGCACTTGATGCAAACAGAAATGATGAGAATACTGCATAAAATGCTAAAATTCACACTTTATTAAGATTTAAATACAAACAAAATGACCGAGCAAACACCAAGCCAAGAACTCCCAATTGACGAAAATCACGTAATCGCCGAGCGGCGCGAGAAGCTTAAGGCCATACGTTTGGCCTCTCAAAACAGTGGCGGCGTGGCTTTTCCTAACGATTTTAAGCCGCAGCATAAGGCGGCAGATTTAGCAGCGGCGCATTCTGAAAAAGAAAACGAGGAGTTTGAAGCCGCGCCAATCAATGTGGTGGTTGCAGGCCGCATGATGTTAAAACGCGTGATGGGCAAGGCAAGTTTTGCGACGATTCAAGATGGTAGCGGCGAAAACGCGGGTGCGCGTATTCAGCTATATGTGGCTAAAGATATGATTGGCGAGGATGTTTACGAGCAATTTAAGCATTGGGATTTGGGTGATTTTTTAGGCGCAACTGGCTATTTGTTTAAAACCAAAACGGGTGAGCTTTCGATTAAAGTCACTGAAATTCGACTTTTGGCTAAGTCTTTACGCCCATTGCCAGAGAAATATCATGGCTTGCAAGATCAGGAAATTAAATATCGCCAACGCTATGTGGATTTAATTACCAGCGAAGAAACCCGCGCGACTTTTGTGGCGCGCAGCAAAGTGGTGTCGGCCATTCGCAACTTTATGATTCAAAACGAATTTCTAGAAGTAGAAACACCAATGCTGCACCCGATTCCTGGTGGTGCTTCGGCCAAGCCATTTATGACACATCACAACGCGCTAGATATGCAAATGTTCATGCGTATCGCACCCGAGTTATATTTGAAGCGCCTTGTGGTTGGCGGCTTTGAGCGTGTGTTTGAGATGAACCGTAACTTTAGAAATGAAGGCCTAAGCGTTCGCCATAACCCAGAATTTACCATGATGGAATTTTATGCGGCTTATACCGATTATCACTGGCTAATGGATTTTACTGAAGCTACCATTCGCGCTGCAGCTATTGCTGCGCGCGGGACGGCAGTGCTGGCTTATGATGGAAAAGAAGTCGACTTAAGTAAGCCGTTTGAGCGCTTAACTATTGTGGGTGCGATTCAAAAATACGCGCCGCAATACACAACAGAGCAGTTGCACGATGCCCAATTTTTGCGTGCAGAAATTATGAAACATGGCACCAAACCATTCGACCATGCGGGTTTAGGTTCACTACAATTGAGTTTGTTTGAGGAAACTGCCGAGGCACAATTGTGGCAACCGACTTATATTATCGATTACCCAGTAGAAGTCTCACCACTTGCCCGTGCCAGCGACAAAAACCCAGAAATCACCGAGCGTTTTGAGCTGTTTATTACAGGCCGCGAGATGGCCAATGGCTTTAGTGAACTTAATGATGCAGAAGATCAAGCTGCGCGCTTTACCGCACAGATGAAAGCCAAAGAAGCAGGCGATGCCGAGGCCATGTATTACGATGCGGATTTTATTCGTGCGCTGGAATACGGAATGCCGCCTACGGGTGGCTGTGGCATTGGCATTGATAGATTAGTGATGTTGATTACCGACAGCCCTAGCATTCGTGATGTAATTCTGTTCCCGCACATGCGACCAGAAAGCTAATTTCCTGTCATTGCGGGCCTGACCCGCAATCTTTTGGATAAACAATTAGATTCTGAATCAACTTTAGGATGAGCAGGATAAAAAAGCCGTCTTTCATGACGGCTTTTTTATTGTGGAAAAAATACAACAACTAGTGACAAAAATAGTTCTTTGTCATCAATCTGTCATATAAATGTCTCAAAATTCGTCTGTTGAAAATCTTAACTAAACATTCTTATAGGGGTTTTAAAGTGAATTTTAAATTACATAAATTAGTAGTAGCAACGCTAGCAGGTACATTTTTATTGGGTTTTGGTGCAAATGCGCTTGCGGATTCTACGGATGATATTTTAAACGCATTGATTGCAAAAGGTGTGTTAACAGAAGAAGAAGGCGCATTACTATTAAAAGGCCGTGATCTTGAAAAAGACGCCAAACTTAAAAAGCCAGAATTAAAGTTTAAAGATGGCATGACCATTGAAACAGCCGATGGCAAACATAGCATCTCACTTATTGGTCGTTTGCACGCCGATTACCGCAACTTTGATTACAACGACAGCGACAAAGGCACTAACACTGCTGCTGGTTCTGATACGTTTGATATTCGCCGTGCGCGTATTGGCTTAAAAGGTAAGCTATACGAGAATTATGAATTTGAAGTTTCGGCCGATTTAGCAAGCCCTACAAACGGAACAACCAGTTCAGTATTGGATGTGGCATTCTTAAACATTAATTATTTTAAACAAGCGCAGTTGCGTCTTGGCCAATTTAAAATGCCGATGAACTTAGAAAAAGTCACCAGCTCCAACAATATTGATTTTATGGAACGTTCATTTGTGAATCAAATGTCACCAAATGAAGACCGTGGTGTGATGTTGTGGGGTATTCCAAAAGATGGCTTTACTTATGCGCTTGCCTTATCTAATGGCGAAGGCAAAAACCGCAACGAAAAAGACAGTAGAGTTGATGGCATGGAATATTTAGCGCGCGGCACGGTAAACTTTGCTCAATTGATGGATAACAAAGACGCGATATTTCACCTAGGCGCGGCATTCTCCACTACCGATTTAAGTAAAACCTCATCTAACACAACGAATGATACTAACTTTTTAGCAGGTGCTAATAGTGTGCGTACCGAAGGACGTGGCGCGACATTCTTTAATTTCCCAACGGTTGTCGGCATTGCGAATGTAGATAATTCTATTCAGCGCGATCGTACTGCGCTAGAAGGCGTTGCGGCTTACGGCCCAGTAAAATTGCAAACAGAATGGATGAAAACAAATTTTGATGGTAAGTTGACAGGTACTAAATCGTTTGATGTTGATGTAAATACTTGGTATGCCGAGGCATTGTGGATGATTACGGGCGAGAAATATGCCGATATGTATAAAGACGGCGCATTTGGTGCAATCAAGCCTAAAAACAACTTTGAAATGGGTAAAGAAGGCATGGGCGCATGGGAGCTTGGCCTGCGTTATAGTAAATTTGATGCTAGTGACTTTAATAGCCCCTTATTTATTGGTGCAGCCGCCACCGCAGCTAATGGCGTGGCGACAGCAATCTCAAAAACAGGCAGCACATTTGAAGCTGATGCTTGGACAGCAGGCATTAAGTTTGTGCCAAACCCCAATGTGCGTTTTTTAGTTAATTACATTCATACCAGTTTTGATACGCCTGTGACGATTGCTGGTAAGCCAGAAGATAATGAAAAAGCCATCACCATGCGCGCTCAATACAACTTCTAGTTTTAAAAAACGAACCTTCCTCTGGCGAAAGCCGCTAACTTTTAAACCCGCTCTAGTAGCGGGTTTTTTTGCAGGAGCGACTTGTAGTCGCGATTAGAAAAGTCATCCATCGGGTATAATCCTAAGAGATAGTTTTTTGGAGTAAAGCATGTATAAACACCCATTGTTAGATCGCGATAAAATGAGCCCGCAAGAGGCGTTAGATATTTTAATCGAAGGCAATCATCGTTTTGCCAACAATCTCACTGCCAATAAAGATTTATTGAATTTGGTTGAGCTCACCAAGAATAAGCAACATCCATTCGCCTCTTTTTTAAGTTGCAGCGATTCGCGCGCACCTGTTGAGCTGCTGTTTGATCAAGCATTGGGTGATATTTTTAGCGTGCGTCTGGCGGGTAATATTGCATCGGATAAATGTATTGGCAGTTTAGAGTTTAGTAGCAAATATCTTGGTAGCAAGCTTATTGTGGTGATGGGGCATAGTAGCTGTGGCGCTGTAAAAGCGGCGTGCGATGACTTTAAAGATGGCCATATTGGTGAGATTATTAATATGATTAAGCCCGCTATTCGCCACGAAAAAACCGTGACGGAAGATAGAAACTCTAAAAACGAGGCGTTTGTACAGAAGATTTGCGAACTTAATGTGCAATACCAAATTGATCAAATCGTTCGCACCAGCGATATTATTCAAGACATGCTAACCGCCAAGCAAATTGGCGTAGTGGGCGGCGTTTACGATCTTAATACGGGTATTGTGCGCTTTTTGCCTGATAGCTTAATGTTATAAATAGGATAGGTAGGCGCGATTTAAAAATTGCTGCTACCTAAGTTATCGGTGGCCTTCTTTGGCCATGTTGATGGAATATTTGGGGATTTCAATGACCAAATCGGTCGTGCCAACAAGCGCTTGGCAGCTTAGGCGCGAGTTTGGCTCTAAGCCCCACGCTTTATCCAGTAAATCATCTTCTTTATCTTCTGATGCGTTTAGCGTTTTAAAACCTTCACGAATAATGACATGGCAGGTGGTGCAAGCACAGGCTTGGTCGCAGGCATGGTCTATGTCAATTGCGTTGTCCAGCAACGTTTGGCAGATTGATTCGCCCGTTTCAGCTTCAATCGCCGCACCCTCTGGACATAACTCAACGTGGGGTAATACTATAATTTGTGGCATTTTCGTCTCTATTTCTTTAAATTGTCGTTATTCTGGCCTACGCCAGAATAACGGCTCAGAAGCTTGGTAGTTTTGGTAGGAGCGACGCCCTCGTCGCGATTTAGTTGCTATTTTATCGCGACGAGGGCGTCGCTCCTACAAATTCAAATTTTCTAAATTTTTACCTGCTAAGGCACGGCTTACACTAGCATCCATACGCTTGGCGGCGAAGTCCTCAGTTGCGGCATTCAAGGCTTCGGTAGCATGGTGTATTGCATCACCATCTTGGCCTTGGTTTAGTTGTACAAGCGCGTTTAATTGCGTTTCAATCGCCTTGCTCTCGCTATCGCTAAGCAAATGTGAGTCTTGGCTTAACGCGGCTTGTATCGCCAAAATAAGACTTTGCGCTTCAACTTTTACTTCAGCTAAAGCGCGCGCTTGTTTGTCGCTCTCTGCCGAACCAAAACCACTTTTTAGCATGTCCAACATTTGTTCTTCAGTTAAGCCATAACTTGGCTTAACGACAATGTTTGCTTCGACATTGCTGGCGATTTCGCGCGCAGAAACGCTGAGCAAGCCGTCTGCATCCACCGTGAAAGTCACACGAATGCGTGCTGCACCTGCCACCATAGGCGGAATGCCACGCAGCTCAAAGCGAGCGAGTGAGCGGCAATCGCTGACCAGTTCGCGCTCGCCTTGCAGCACGTGAATGCTCATGGCGGCTTGACCGTCTTTAAAAGTAGTAAACTCTTGCGCGCGGGCGATTGGCAAAGTTGAATTGCGTGGAATAATCTTTTCTACCAAGCCGCCCATGGTTTCCAAGCCAAGCGATAGCGGAATAACATCTAATAACAATAAATCGCTATCATTTTTGTTGCCTGCCAGCACATTAGCTTGTATGGCGGCTCCCAGGGCAACCACTTTATCGGGGTCTAAATTAGTGAGTGGTGTTTGTTTGAAAAAATCGGCCACACTCAGCCGAATTTGCGGCATACGCGTTGCGCCGCCCACCATCACCACACCTTTAATATCTTGAGTAGTTAAACCCGCGTCTCGCAGCGCTTTTTTGGTGGGAGTGAG
>JANLWF010000219.1:0-2664 GCA_031364385.1 Methylotenera sp. | reverse complement strand
CAAAATATCAGTCAGCACCGCAACGCGGTTGCCTTCTTTGATTAAGCCCATGGCGATACCTGCCACGTGGTTTTTAAGCGGTACGCCTGCGTCCATCATGGCTAAACTGCCGCCACATACAGATGCCATTGAGCTTGAGCCGTTTGATTCGGTGATTTCTGACACGATACGCACGGTGTAGCCAAACTCTTCAGGCGAAGGCAAAGCGGCAATTAGTGCGCGTTTTGCCAAGCGGCCATGGCCGATTTCGCGGCGTTTTGGTGTGCCTACACGGCCAGTTTCACCTGTAGCGTAAGGAGGCATGTTGTAATGCAGCATGAAGCGATCTTTAAATTCGCCTTGCAGCGCGTCAATCACTTGCTCGTCGCGGCCTGTGCCTAGCGTGACCACTACTAGCGCTTGCGTTTCGCCGCGCGTAAATAGCGCAGAGCCATGCGTGCGTGGCAATACGCCAGTACGCACGGTAATCGGACGCACAGTGCGTGTATCACGGCCATCAATACGTGGCTCGCCATTTAAAATCTGGCTACGCACGGTTTTGGCTTCTAAATTAAAAATTTCAGCTTTGATTTTATTGGCTTCATCGGTTGAAGTCGTTTCTGTAATCAAGGTGCTGATGACGCGGTTTTTAATTTCGTCTAACTTGGTTGAACGCGCGCCTTTGGCTTTAATTTGGAATGCTGCGTTAATATCGGCTGCGGCTAAATCGGCCACTTTGGCGATGATTGCAGTATCTGGCTCAGGTGCTGTCCAATCCCAAGCGTCTTTACCAGCTTCATGTGCTAAATCGCTAATCATTTTAATCACCGCTTGCATTTGCTCGTGACCGTAAACCACCGCGCCTAGCATCACTTCTTCTGACAGCTCTTTGGCTTCTGATTCCACCATCATCACGGCTGATTCAGTTGCAGCCACTACCAAATCAAGTGATGATTCTGTAAGTTGCGTTTTGGTTGGGTTAACTACGTATTCGTCATTAATGTAGCCCACACGCGCCGCGCCTAGTGGGCCGAAGAACGGAATGCCTGATAATGACATGGCGGCAGATGCGCCAATAATTGCAGGAATATCTGAATCAATTTCGGGGTCACTTGATAACACAGTCGCCACAATTTGCACTTCGTTCAAAAACGCTTCTGGGAACAATGGGCGTAATGGACGGTCGATTAAGCGTGATGTTAATGTTTCTTTTTCTGAAGGACGACCTTCGCGCTTGAAAAAACCACCTGGAATTTTACCAGCGGCGTAAGTTCTTTCCATGTAATCCACGGTAAGTGGGAAGAAATCTTGGCCTGCTTTTACTTCGCTTTTGCTGGTGACTGCAACTAAAACCACGGTATCACCATAACTCACCAGCACAGCCGCATCGGCTTGGCGAGAAATTTCACCTGTTTCAATAGTGAGCTCATGCGCACCGTATTGAATACTTTTTTTAACTTTATTAAACATATATTTTCCTTTTATTTTCAATTGGTTGCTATTCACTACCCAATAGCAGCCGTCTCAATTAACTTCTCTTATAACTTTTCATAGTGTGATAATTTCATAGTGTGATAATTTTTTAAAGCAAAAAGCCGACGCATATCACCATGCAATCGGCTTTTTAACATTACAAAAGTGTGATACTAAGAAGCACTTTTATATGAATTATTTACGCAGACCTAAACGCTCAATCAATGTTTGGTAACGGACTAAGTTTTCGCTTTTTAAATAATCTAATAAACGACGACGTTGACTTACCATCGCCAATAAGCCACGACGTGAGTGGTTATCTTTTTTGTTAGATTTAAAATGCTCGCTCAAATAAGCAATACGGCTGGTAATCAGCGCCACTTGCACTTCTGGGCTACCAGTATCGCCTTTAGCTTGTTGAAATTCACCAATGATTTTGGCGCGGTCTGCTGCTGTAGTTGCCATCTTTTATCCTTAATATAAAACTGATAGTTAGCGTCAATGCAAAAGCAGGCTTTTTTAATTATTAAACCCGCGAATGCATTCATTTACAATGAGTTGCGCATATTAGACTGTTACGCACTAATTTACAAGCTTTTTTTGGGCTTAACAAACTGATTTAACTTATATTTTGCAAGTTATTTAAGCTTGTTTTTGAATCAATCTTTTGGGTGCAATTTTTCCATCATCTTGCAAAAAACCTAAGCCTAAAAACTGTTGGTTTTCATCGTAAACGCGCAATTCTCCATCAGGTATTTTGCCAGCTTGCCAAACGGCTTGGCCTTGCATTAAAAAATAGGCCGCATCTGTGTTTAGCATCACTTTCGGCAGGCTGTCTATCGCTGAATCTACAGGCAACAATAGCGCATCGCGCGCTTCAATACTTAAACCTTCTAATTGTTCTATGGTGACGGCTTGCGGCAGACAATAGCCCGCAGTTTCGGTGCGGCGCAGGCCAATTAAATGTGCGCCGCAGCCAAGTTTTGCACCAATGTCTTCTGCCAGGGTACGAATATACGTGCCCTTGCTGCAAGTGACCGTAATTTGTGCAACATCAACTTCAAACTTATCTACAATAATGTTTATTATGCCAATTAAACGTGGCTGACGGGCAATATCCACGCCCTCTCTGGCGTATTCGTATAAAGCTTTTCCTTCATGCTTTAAGGCTGAATACATAGGTGGAATTTGCGAGATTTCGCCTATAAATTG
>JANLWF010000199.1:0-2906 GCA_031364385.1 Methylotenera sp. | reverse complement strand
TCTAGTCGATATGGTGCATCAGCAAAGTGTTGAAACTAAAGCGCAAGCAGTGAGTGTGATTGAAAGTTTGAAATCTTTATTGTCACAATACACTAGCGGTTCAAACGTTGCTGAAATGAAAACCCAAATATTGGATAAAGCCAATCAGCTTAAAGGCTTGGTGAAAGATGAAGCAAGCCATGCTTACGAGGTTACCAAAGAACGTGCTACGCAGACGGTACAAGATAAGCCAATTATGACCTTAGCAATTGCAGTGGGCGCAGGCGTATTGCTGGGTTATATTTTAGGCTCTAAAGCCCATTCTAAATAAGTATTGATTACTTTTTATTATGTGGACAAGCGCACTTAAATTTATAGCTATTTTGTTTTTAAAAAACCGTATGGAATATGTTAGAAGTCATTTTTTTGACAAACAAAACACCCATTCAAGCGAGAATCTAAATCAGCTTAAACTAAGTATAGCGGCTATGGCCGAAAGCCGTGCCGCTATATTTAAACAAAATTTTCGCTTTGAAGTGCGGCGAGTTGTTAATAGCCTATTTGGTTTTATGTTGATATTGTTGGCTGCAATGTTGTCACTATTAACAGGTTTAATGTGGCTTTTTGCAACCGCCTGGGTCAGCCCTTACCGTGACATTATTTTAGGAACTACTATGATTTTACCGATTTTAATTGCTGCTGGTGTTTATTTATATATCCGCCGTTCATGGCAAAAACAACCAATATTGCACCAGTCAATGGTGCAAATAGAAAGCGACTGGCAGGTATTTAGAGCTGGTTTGGATGGGACAGCCGATATTTCGGATGAGGCAAACCGTTAAAAAATGTAATTGTTTAAACGGTTTGTTTTAGTGTTAAGGTTACACCTGTGCTTTACACATTAAAGTTAAGGTTGGACAAGTGAAAAATGTTTTATTAGTAGACGATCACGATATCGTTCGCCAAGGTTTAAAAAACCTTATCGAGCTTGAGACTGATATAAGAGTGACGGGTGAAGCTGCTAGTGGCTCTGAAGCACTCAAACTGGTGCGAGCAAATAAATACGACATTATAGTGCTTGATATTTCGATGCCCGACAAAAACGGCGTTGACACCATGCACGATTTAAAACATGTTGCACCTGATTTGCCAGTGCTTATACTGAGCGGCTACGCAGAGGCACAATACGCACTTAATTTAATACGCAGTGGCTGCAAAGGCTATCTATCTAAAGGTGCGGATTCTAGCGAAATTATTAAAGCCATTAAAACAATTGCCAACGGTAAGCGCTATATATCAGCAGAGCTAGCAGAGCTGATGACGGATCAATTAAGTCATCCATCAGAAAAGCAGCTGCACGAAAGCTTAAGCCATCGCGAATTTCAGGTGTTTTTTAAGTTATCGAGCGGCTTAAGCCCAACAGAAATAGGCGCTGAGCTTAACATAAGCACTAAAACAGTCAGCACCTATAGAATGCGCATTTTAGAGAAAATGAGTTTAAAAACCAATGCTGATTTAACCTACTACGCCATTAAAAACGGCTTAATTGTGTAGTAATTAGTACTTTATGTTTTATTTTCTTCCATACCCTTTGTTAAAATTTCATGTAGTCGCGTGTCAGGCAAAATCCACTATATGTGCCAGTGACAACTATATAGAATTACCTTTTAATAGATTTAACTTTGAACAAATGTAAAAATGTCAACCTTTCAAAATAGCTTTCAAGACAAAAGCAATACAAAACCACTAAAAGTAAATGGTGATAAATCCATGAAAATGTTACTTGTGGAAGACTCTAATTTACTACGTGAAGTATTATTTGATACCATTAATAACTTAAAAAACTTGTCTGTCGAAGGCATGGCTGCTACCCAATCAAAAGCAATCTCACTGTTAAATGAAATGCAATTTGATATATTGCTGCTAGATATTGAGCTTGCTGAGGGTAATGGCTTCGAGGTTGTGAAGCACACTCGGAAGCAGAATTACCCATTCAAATCACCTATACTGATGATTCTCACTAACCACGCAAACTCACATTACCGTAGCATGGCAAAAGATTTAGGTGTGCACTACTTTTTTGATAAGTCGATGGATTTTGATTTGGCCATCGAGGCCATTGAGTTAGAAGCAGAACGCTTCAATAAAAAACCTAACTAGTACGGTTTTACACTTAAAATAATTGCATGATCTGCAATCAATTTAACGGTCGATTTTTAGCCAGATTATTCATATTCACATGGTTCTTTGTGGGTGGTGTAATGCATTTTGCAAAACCAGATTTATTCTTGCGCATTGTCCCCCCAATTATTCCTTATCCGTTAGCAGCTGTATATATTAGTGGCACTTTTGAGCTGCTGGGTGCTGTTGGTTTATGCATTAAGTCAACACGCAGTTATGCAGGCTATGGCTTAATATTGCTCACTTTAGCGGTAACCCCTGCAAATATTTACATGCTACAACAAGCCGAGCTTTTTTCAGAAGTACCGCAATGGGCATTAATTGCCAGGCTGCCATTTCAGCTATTTTTAATTTGGCTTATTTGGTGGTGTTCGCGCAGTAAAGGTGCTCGTGCAGTAATTAGGCATAAAAAAAGTGAACATTAAATGCTCACTTTTAAATAATACTAAAGTTTAATTATTTTGCTGCAGGCGGCGCATTTTTTGTGTCGCTTGGTTGCAATTTATTACCTTTGGTTGTGCCAATATTCATTTGAGCGTCCATGTCTTTAATGCTGACGCTGCCATTGGTTTCTTTCATTTTGCTATACATTTGCTCATGGTGCGTCATAAACTCTTCTTTAGAAACCATGCCATCACTGTTGGTATCCATCATTTTGCTGCTCATATGACCATGCTCTTGATCTTGCGTTAAGCCATCCATAGCGTGTTCAGTGTTAGATTTATCATCAGCAAATGCAGAATAAG
>JANLWF010000188.1:0-4519 GCA_031364385.1 Methylotenera sp. | reverse complement strand
CGGCTTAACAACAGACCAAATCCTTAAAGCAGTTGCTTTTATTCGTACCAAATACACAGGTGACGGCGAAAAAACTTGGTTAAAATAAGTTTTTAACACACAAAAGAGTAACAATTAAAACGGCTGCTGTATAATTACAGCAGCCATTTTTTTTTGTATTAAACTATTTATAGATGTAATTTAGGGAGTTATATGAATCGATTTAAATTAAGTATTAGTTTAGTTTTAATGTTGACTGCACTAGCTGCATGTAACAAAGCTGACACAAGTGCTGGTAATGGCAAAGAGGCCTCTGCTGCCAACGCAAATGTAGCAGGCAGCGACTGTAGTTTAGTTTCTACAAAAGACAACAGTCCATTAGTTATTAAAGCGGTGGCTACAGATACGCCAGAAGCAAAAGAATTTCTAGCAACTTGTATTAACCCATACACAAAACTTTATGCCAAAGATGCTGAAGCAGCAAAAGCAGGAAAAAAAGCCTATGCTTACAATGGTTGTAGCGGCTGCCACGGTGGCAATGCCAATGGCCTAATGGGTCCTAGCATTATTGATGCGCAATGGGAATATACAAAACACACTAGCGATAAAGGCTTGTTTGAGACAATCGCAGGTGGTACTAACGGAAAAGGTGCAACCGCTCGCGGTAGCATGCTCACATGGCATAATCAACTTCCTGGACATTCAGGTGACGGCGTAGATACTGATACCATATTAAAAATCATTGGCTGGTTACGCACACAGTATACAGGTGGCGGCGAAACGCCATGGTTGAACTAAAATTGGTTGAACTAGTATTTAACGCTATTGGCCATTAGCCAAACTAATTGTTGATGCGATAACTTAAACGGCTACTGTATAATTACGGTAGCCGTTTTGTTTACACGATAACAACTCACTTAATTAAGGTTTACTTGGAAGGCCAACTTGGGACACACAGCAGAAAATAATTTACATCACATCGTTATAGTAGGCGGCGGTGCGGGCGGTTTAGAGCTGGCAACACGTTTGGGTGATAGCCTAGGCAAAAAGAAAAAAGCAGCTATTACCTTAATTGATAGCACGAGAACGCATGTGTGGAAGCCGCTGTTACATGAAATTGCTGCTGGTAGCATGAGCCCAGAAAAGCATGAGCTTGAGTATATGGCACAAGCGCACTGGCACCATTTCCGCTTTAGATTAGGCCGTATGGATGGCTTAAATCGCGCTACAAAAGAGGTTACCATTGCGCCGTATTTTGACGAAGAAGGCGCAGAGGTGATTCCACGCCGTACCTTTAAATACAGTACTTTGATAATAGCGATAGGTAGCACCACCAATGATTTTGGCATAAAAGGTGCGCTTGAGCACTCTATTGCGCTGGACACACAAGAACAAGCCGAAAAATTTCATCGTCGTCTTCATAACGCTTTAGTGCGCGCCCAAACTCAAACTGCTCCGGTGCATCCTGGCCAATTAGAAGTGGTAATTGTAGGCGCGGGCGCTACAGGCGTGGAATTGGCGGCCGAGCTACACAACACCACACGCGAGCTGACAGCATATGGCTTAGACAAAATTGATGCTGACCGTGATATTAAAATCTCGATTATTGAAGCAAGCGAGCGTGTATTGCCTGCGCTACCGCCCAAGCTTTCAAGGGCGGTAGATTTAGAACTAAGAAACTTACACGTACAAGTGCTAACAGGCGAACGTGTGACAGAAGTATCAGACAAAGGTGTGCACACGCATAGCGGACGCTTTTTTCCATCAGAGCTTGTAGTGTGGGCGGCGGGCATTAAAGCGCCAGAATTTTTGAAACATTTGGATGGTTTAGAAACCAATCGCATTAATCAATTAATCGTGAAACAAACCTTACAAACCACGATGGATGAGAGCATTTTTGCGTTTGGTGATTGCGCGGCATGCCCGTGGATAGGGCATGATGGTAATGTACCGCCACGCGCTCAAGCCGCACATCAACAAGCCTCATTATTGGCTAAAAGCATGAAAAAGCGTGTTGCTAAGGAGATCATTCTACCGAATTATCATTACCGTGATTATGGCTCATTAGTCAATCTAGGACGTTATTCAACCGTGGGAAGCTTAATGGGCGCGCTTTCAGGCGGTAGCATGTACATTGAAGGTTTATTTGCACGCCTGATGTATCAATCGCTCTACAAAATGCATTTAATGACATTGCATGGCATGGCAGAAGTTGCTTTGCAAACATTGGCTAGGATGATTACACGGCGCACCGAGCCTAAGGTAAAGCTGCACTAAAAAGCATGCTTACCTAAGAAACAGTTTTGCTACGGTATAACTTGTTGATGATGCTCATGCTAACAATGATAAAAACCCCAAATGCAATAATAATCGCATTAATTGCAACATCAGCTTTTACCATTAACAAATAAAATCCCAACATAATCAAAATACCAATATGTTCATTAAAGTTTTGAACAGCAATAGAGTGCCCTGCACCAATCAAGTGATGCCCGCGATGCTGCAATAAGGCATTGAGCGGTACCACAAAAAAACCACTTAATGCACCAATAAAAAATAGTAGTAATGCGGCTACGTACCAATGACTCACTAACGCCATTAAGACAACCAGCAAGCCCATGATGATGCCCGCTGGCAACACTTTGGTTGATCCCTCCAGCGTGATATAGCGTGATGCAATAGCTGAGCCTACTGCTATGCCAATAGCCACAGTGGCAATGAGTTGAGTAGATTGTTCTATATCAAATTTCAGAGCAATGGCCGCCCATGCAAGCACTACTAACCTTAATGTGGCACCTGCACCCCAAAAAAGCGTGGTAACAGCAAGTGAAACCTGGCCTAGTGGGTCTTTCCAAAGTGTTATAAATGCATGCCAAAAATCTCTCAGCATATAAAAAGCACTTTTACTTTCTAGTTTTATTTCTATGGGTAATTTAGGAATAAAGTAATTAAAAAAAGCGGCAGCGATGTAAAGCCCTGTAATAATGGCCATTGCAAAATGCGGGTCATCACTCGCTAGTTTGCCGCCTATAATTGCGCCTGCAATAATGGCAGTGACCGTTGAGCCTTCCATCCATCCATTGGCCTTTACTAGCAAATTACTAGGTAGCATTTCTGTCAGTATGCCGTATTTTGCAGGAGAATACGCAGCCGCGCCAATGCCAACAATGCCATACGAGTATAGCGGCGGAACACCAAATATCATTGCCAAGCAGCCTACTACTTTTACCGAGTTAGAGAAAAACATGACACTACCTTTTGGAAAAGCATCTGCAATAGAACCGACAAAAGGCGCAAGTAAAATATAAGAAATTACGAAAAACTGCTGCAAAAGTGGCGTGTGCCAATCAGGAGAATTTAATTCTGCAAGTAGTGCAATGGCCGCAAATAACAAAGCATTGTCTGCTAAAGCAGAGAAGAATTGTGCAATTAAAAGGGTGTAAAAACCTTTTTTCATTTACTTTTTTACACCATTTTAGTTAAAGCGCTTCAGCTGCAAAATCTGCCAAGCGTGAACGTTCACCGCGCACTAAAGTGACGTGGCCATTGTGCGCCCAGCCTTTGAATCGATCCACCACGTAGGTTAAACCAGAGCTGCCTTCTGTAAGATAGGGGGTATCGATTTGTGCAATATTACCCAAGCATACTACTTTGGTACCAGGCCCAGCGCGGGTGATGAGCGTTTTCATTTGTTTTGGGGTTAAGTTTTGCGCTTCATCAATAATTAAAAATTTGTGCAAAAAAGTACGGCCGCGCATAAAATTAAGCGATTTCACTTTAATACGCGAGCGAATTAAATCTTGCGTGGCGGCGCGTCCCCACTCGCCTGCATCTTCATCCGTTTTATTCAGCACATCCAAATTATCTTCTAGCGCACCCATCCAAGGTGCCATTTTTTCTTCTTCGGTGCCTGGTAAAAAGCCAATATCTTCGCCCACAGGCACCGTCACACGCGTCATAATAATTTCAGAATAGATTTTTTTATCCAAAGTTTGTGTGAGCGCGGCGGCAAGCGTAAGTAGCGTTTTGCCTGTACCTGCTTGACCTAGTAGCGTCACAAAATCAATATCAGGGTCCATCAACAAATTAAGTGCGTAATTTTGTTCGCGATTACGCGCCGTAATTCCCCACACATTATGTTTAGGGTTCATGTGGTCGTGCACTACTTCTAGCACCGCGGTGTTGTTTTCAAGTTTGCGCACCATGGCATGAAACGGTTTATCAAACTCGTAAAATACAAATTCATTCAGCAAAAATGTTTTCACCAGTGGCCCTGAAATGCGGTAAAACATACGCCCAGCTTCTTGCCACGATTCCATCGCTTTGCTGTGCTTATCCCAAAAATCTTGGGGCAATTCTTTTATGCCGCTATAGAGTAAATCGGTGTCTTCCAGCACTTTGTCATTAAAGTAATCCTCCGCTGGCACCCCCATGGCGCGGGCTTTAATGCGGATATTAATATCTTTACTGACTAAAATAACTTGGCGATTTGGCTGCTGTTTTTGTAAACCAAGCACTACGCTAATAATTTGATTATCGG
>JANLWF010000186.1:0-5856 GCA_031364385.1 Methylotenera sp. | reverse complement strand
AGATCGCTTTCATACTGGTCATTTAATTGACGAGCATGGCGCAGCTGGAGTTGCACATTAAAAATGCAGCGCACCTTAAAGCCCTTGTTCACTAGGAAAAGTTATGTTTGTTATTAAATGTCCACATTGTCAAGAAGCGCGCGAAGAAGAGGAATTTCACTATGAAGGTGAAGCTTTTATCGCCCGCCCCGCTGTGCCAGAAGCCGAGTCTGACGAGGCTTGGGGCGATTATTTATTTATGAAAAAAAACCCAAAAGGTTGGCACTGGGAAATGTGGGGACACGCGACAGGTTGCCGCAAGGTTTTCGTAGTGAAGCGCAACACGGCTAACCACGCTATTGCTGGCGCGTGGACATTGGCTGAAGCTCGCGCGGCGTATGATGCAGAACAGGTGAACACATGAAAAGTAGAATTGCACACAAACACAGCCGTGTAAATTTAAGCAAACCGCTTACATTTACCTTTGATGGAATCGCATATAAAGGATTTGTGGGCGATACGCTCGCTTCTGCTCTCTTAGCTAATAATGTCAAAGTAGTCGCGCGCAGTTTTAAATATGGTAGGCCTCGCGGTATTATTGGCGCGGGCGCAGAAGAGCCGAACGCCTTGGTGCAAATTGATATTGGCGCGCGCACCACGCCAGACCTGAAAGCCACGCAGGTTGAGCTTTACGACGGCTTAGTTGCAGCACGCACCAGCGGCTGGCCATCGCTGGCATTTGATTTAAAAAGCATAGGTGGCAAATTTGCGCGCTTTATGCCCGCAGGTTTTTACTACAAAACTTTTAAATGGCCAGCTAAGTTTTGGCCGCTGTACGAAAACATCATCCGCCGCGCTGCGGGCTATGGCAAATCGCCTATTGAGCCTGATACTGAAACCTACGACCACAAACATCATCATGTGGATTTACTGGTGGTGGGTGCTGGTGCAAATGGTTTATTAGCCGCCTTATTGGCTGGTCGTAGCGGTTTAAATGTATTGCTGATGGATGACCAAAGCGAACTCGGCGGCTATTTGCTTTCGATGCCCAACCTGATGATTGGCGGCAAAAATGCGATTGAATGGCGCGATAATATTGTCAGTGAGCTGCGCAGCTTGCCAAACGTGACGATGTTAACGCGCACCACTGCGTTCGGCCTGCACGACATGAACATGATTCAAGCGGTGGAGTTACTGCAAGACCATTTGTCGCACGCACAAAAGCAAGCCAATCAACGTCGCGAGCGATTACATCGCATCCGCGCGACACAAGTGGTACTTGCCACAGGCGCATTCGAGCGGCCTTTAGTGTTTGGCAATAACGATCTGCCTGGCATTATGACCACCTCCGCCCTAGCGACATACTTCAACCGCTACGGCGTGGTTTGTGGTCAAAAAGTGGTGATTCTTACCACTAATGATTTAGCCTATCAAGCCGCGGCAGACTTGGCTACGGCAAATATTGCTGTCACCCTAGTTGACACGCGAGAAAGCATTAACCCAACTTGGGCGGCGCACTTTGAAACGCTAAACGTTAAAGTGTATGCGGGCTACGGCATTGCTGAAGCCACTGGTTCTAGCCATGTTAAAGGCGCGCAACTGGTAAAACTTGATGCGCTAAAAAATATTGTCACTGGCGCTGGCCCATTGATTGAATGCGACCTAATCGCCAGTTCTAGCGGATTATCACCCACCGTGCATTTATTTTGCCACGACGGCGGCAGGCCGCAATGGAGTGACGAAAGTTTAGCCTTTGTAGTCTCAGCCAATAGTCGCGCTACTGCGGGCATTTACTGTGTGAGTGCAGTCACTGGCGTATTTGCGCTACGGATAGGCTTGGCAAAAACCTGTGAAACTGTGAGAGAAATACTGAATAGTTTGGGTAAAACGGTCGAGCTTAAAGACTTAAATTTAAGCACAGATGAAATTGAGCTTAGCCCAGCACGCGCAATTTATCGCATCCCTACTGCCGCAAAAGCCTTTGTCGATTTTCAAAACGATGTGGCGGTAACCGATATACAGCTCGCGGTGCGTGAAAATTATCGCTCTATCGAGCATATCAAACGTTACACTGCGCTAGGCTTTGGTACTGACCAAGGCAAGCTTTCTAACGTTAACGGCTTTGCCATTGCGGCTGAAATGTTAGGCAAAAGCATCCCCGAAGTCGGCACCACAACCTATCGCCCAGCTTACACGCCAGTATCATTTGGCGCTTTGGCGGGTGCGCATGAAGGTAACACGTTCGAACCGCGCCGTTACAGCGCCATGCAAAGCGCGCATGAAAAACGCAAAGCAGAATTTGAGCCTGTAGGCCAATGGATGCGACCTTGGTACTTTGCTAAAGCGGGCGAGGATTTGCACGCAGCGGTAAACCGTGAATGCTTGGCTGCACGCACTGGCGTGGCGATGTTAGACGCTTCCACATTGGGGAAAATTGATATTCAAGGCCGTGATGTACGTGAATTTTTAAACCGAATCTATGCCAACGCATGGAGCCAACTCGCACCTGGAAAATGTCGTTACGGCTTGATGTTGGACGAAGCGGGCATGGTGATGGATGACGGCGTAACCGCGTGCATTACCGACACACATTTTCTCATGACAACGACTACTGGCGGCGCAGCGCGCGTGATGGGCTGGCTAGAAAAATGGCATCAAACCGAGTGGCCAGAGCTAGAGGTTTACATGACTTCTGTCACCGATCATTGGGCAACGGCGGCGGTTGTTGGACCAAAAAGCCGCGAGGTATTAGCCAAATTATGCAGCGATATTGATCTAAACAAAGACTCTTTTAAATTTATGGATTGGCGCGATGGCACGGTCGCTGGCGTGCCTGCGCGCGTGTTCCGTATTAGCTTCTCTGGCGAGCTGGCTTATGAAATTAACGTGGATGCAAGCTACGGCAGAGGCGTTTGGGAAGCTTTAATGAGTGCAGGCGCAGAGTTCGACATTACGCCTTACGGCACTGAGGCCATGCACGTATTGCGCGCCGAAAAAGGCTTTATTATTGTCGGCCAAGATACCGATGGCTCAGTGACTCCGCTAGACTTGGATATGGCTTGGGCAGTGGGCATGAAAAAGCCTTATAGCTTTTTAGGTAAACGCTCGCTAGCCCGCACCGATACTGCACGTACCGATAGAAAACAATTGGTGGGCTTGCTCACAGATGACCCAAACATTGTACTAAAAGAAGGCGCACAACTGATTAATACCACCAATATTACGCCACCCGTGCCCATGCTGGGGCATGTCACATCCAGCTATTACAGCGCATTTTTAGGTCGCTCAATCGCCATGGGATTTGTGATTGACGGCATTAAACGGCGCGATAATGACAATGCTATTTTCGCTTACGCAGATGGCAAAGCTGTAGCGGTGAAAATCGTTTCGCCCGTTTTTGTAGATGCAGAAGGAGCGCGCCACAATGTCTAATCTTGATTTTCAACCCGCAATGCAATCACCCCTGCACCACTTCAACTTGGCAGAAAAAGCCATGTCTGCTAATGATTCACAAGGGGTTTGGGCGAATGAAATACCGCTCTTAGCTTATATTAGTCTGCGTGGTAATCAACAAAATGCACCCTTTATGAGTGCCACCAAACAAGCGCTAGGCCTGGTGCTACCAACTCAACCTTGCACTTTAGAACATGCCACTTGGGGTTATGTGTGTTGGCTATCGCCAGATGAATGGCTCATTATTTGCAGTCGCACTCAACATGCCGAATTACAGCCTGCCCTAGAAGCGTCTCTGGATGGCATTCATAGCCAAGTAGCAGACAACTCTGGTGGCTATACTTCGGTGTTATTGCAGGGCAAAAACGCAACTGATGTATTGCAACATTGTACGGTGTACGATTTGCATACACTCGCCGCCAATAAAATTGTCGGCACTACTTTCGGCAAAGCCAGTGTATTTTTACATCGGCAAGATAAGGCTTACATGCTGATATTTCGTCGCAGTTTTGCTGATTATATTTGGCGCTATTTAGAGCGCGCCGCTGCGCCGTATGGTTTTGGCATTGCAAAACTTTAAGTCATGAATTACAGCGTGTTCGAGGTATTCCGCATCGGTATCGGGCCATCCAGCTCACATACTGTGGGGCCAATGATTGCCGTCAACCGCTTTATCAACGAATTAGCCAGCCGCAAGCTGTTACCACAACAGGTACAAGTGCATCTGTATGGCTCACTGGCGCTTACTGGTATCGGGCACGCTACAGATAAAGCCGTACTAGCTGGGCTGGTAGGCTTGCTGCCTGATAGTGTCGACCCTTCAGAAATCGAGCCATTGGTGCAATCTATCGCCCAAACTGGCCGCCTGATGTTAATGGGAAAACACGATATTGCGTTTGATGTCAGTCAGCATTTAGTCTTTCATCGCAACGAAACTTTGCCAGAACACCCTAACGGCATGCGGCTGGAAGCTTTTTCGGACGACAGTAACTCATTATATCGCAACACCTACTTCTCTATTGGCGGCGGCGCGGTGCTGGATCAACAAGAGATTAGCGCTAACGCCAAGGCCGACAAAATCCTCGCAGATTCACCTAGCGCACCTTACTGGTTTGGTAACGCTGCCGACTTATTACGCATGGGCAAGCAAAATGGCCTAAGCATCGCCGATATGGTATGGCAGAATGAATTGAAATATCACGCAGATGAAAGCACCTTGCGCTCAAAATTATTAAATGTGTGGGAGGTGATGAATGCGTGCATCGAACGCGGTCTTAAAGCCGAAGGCACTCTGCCTGGTGGGCTAAAAGTACAGCGCCGCGCCCATTTATTGCACCAACAAGCCAGCACCGTGGGCGGCAAACTTTCCTCAGATTTTCAGGCGATGGATATGGTGAGCGCCTTCGCCATTGCCGTGAATGAAGAAAATGCCTGCGGTGGACGCGTAGTTACTGCTCCAACCAATGGCTCGGCTGGGGTGATTCCAGCTGTTTTGGGTTACTTCATTCGTTTTTGTCAGCAACAAAGATCGCAAAAAGAGATCGAAGATAATATACTGAAGTTTTTGCTGACTGCCGCAGGGGTTGGTATGTTATACAAGAAAAATGCCTCTATTTCTGCGGCAGAAATGGGTTGCCAAGGCGAAATTGGCGTGTCTTGCTCTATGGCCGCAGGCGGCTTGGCAGCAGTGCTGGGGGCTAATAATGAGCAAATTGAAAATGCTGCCGAAATCGCCATGGAACATAACCTAGGCATGAGCTGCGACCCGATTGGCGGCTTAGTGCAGATACCCTGCATAGAGCGCAACAGCATGGGTGCGGTGAAGGCGATTAACGCCGCGCGCTTAGCAATGATGCACGAAGGCGGACATATCGTATCGCTAGATGCAGTGATAGAAACCATGCGCCAGACTGGTATTGATATGCAAAGCAAATATAAAGAAACCGCGCTGGGTGGCTTGGCGATTAACGTAGTAGCTTGTTGATTAGAAATAGTAAGTAGGAGAACAACTTGCAATACCCGCACCTTTTTACGCCCATTACGCTAGGTAAATTAGTTTTACCCAACCGTATCTACAGCACCGCCCATGCCGAAGTATATGCAGAAGCGGGCGGAATGCCAGGTGAGCGGTACATTAAATACTACGAAGAAAAAGCCAAGGGTGGCTTGGGGTTGGCGATTTGTGGCGGCTCTAGCCCTGTGTCAATTGACGTGCCGCAAGGCGCTTGGAAGCCTGTAAATTTAACTACCGATTGCGTGATTGAGCCGCTAGCAAAACTTGCCGAAGCCATGCACAAACACGGGTGCAAAATCATGATTCAGGCCACGCACATGGGGCGGCGCTCGGTATATGCCAGCGACCCGTGGCCACATCTAGTCTCGCCCAGCGGTGTGCGTGAACCCGTGCATAGAGGCAACGCCAAG
>JANLWF010000180.1:0-2760 GCA_031364385.1 Methylotenera sp. | reverse complement strand
GCATGCACCATCACTTGGCAGCTTTTGGCGCCTGGATCTAAATGCCCAATCGCGCGCTCACCCAAGCCCGCCGCACGGCCTTTGCTGGCCACTAAGTTACGCGTGTATTCCAGGCCTTTATCAGCAGCATTTTTAACTTCTTTGCATATTTCTGCGATAGTTTTGCCATGTGCGGCGGCGATGGTAAATGTGGTAGAAACAGGCACTAACACATCTAGCATGGTTTTTTCACCCACATTAGATTTACCGCGCATCATCATACTCTGCACACCATAAGCAAATGTGGCGGCGGCCTCTAGGTTGATATTATTGTCGCTAACTTTGGGATGATGTTCTTTATTATATTTAGCCATACCCATAAAAAAGCTGGCGAATAACACGCCAGAAGCCCCGCCGATAGTGCTTAGTAGCTTAGTGCCAATTTTTTGTAATGCTTCATCTGGCGGCAGCGGTAATAGTTCGTTATACATGCCTGCAATTACCTCAGTACCACGCTTCATATTACTGTAATGGTCACCATCGCCTATGGCGCGGTCAAGTGACTCTATTTTTGATTCGTTTGCCACAATGGCAGCGTGGATGGCGAGAGCGGAAGATAATATAAATGGTGTTTTCATGTGGTTAGTTTAAAGCTAAAACGCTTAAAATTAAATTAGAATTTATGTGTTAAATTACAGTAACTTGACCAAAGGATAAATCATGCCAAATTTAGATCAATATCGCGTTAATCCCAAAACCAAATTTTTGCTTAAAAGCATTAAGCCAGAAGATAAATCTGAACGCACGAGTGACAAAGCGCAAGATGCCATAGCGCTAGAAAAACTGGCGACCGAAATTAATGCGCTACAAGATATTTTATACGCACAGGGCAAGCACAAAATTTTGCTTATTTTGCAAGGCATGGATGCCAGCGGCAAAGATGGTACGGTGCGCCATGTGTTTAGTGAGTGCGATCCGCTTGGCATAAGGTTAGCGAGCTTTAAAGCACCAACACCAGAGGAATTAGCGCACGATTATCTATGGCGTGTGCATAAAGAGGTTCCGCAAAAAGGCGAAATTGTTATTTTTAACCGTAGCCATTATGAGGATGTGCTGATAGTGAAGGTGCACGATTGGATAGACGAATCCGAGTGCAAACGCCGCTACGTGCAGATTAACGAGTTTGAGCGCCTACTTACCGAAACTGGCACAGTTATTATCAAATGCTTTTTGCATATCTCAAAAGCCGAGCAAAAACTGCGTATGCAAGAACGCTTGGACGACCCGACCAAAACCTGGAAATTTAACCCGAATGACCTAAAAGAACGCGATGTGTGGAGCAAATACATGATTGCTTATGAGAACGCCATGAACGCGACTAGTACAGAAAACGCACCTTGGTACGTAGTGCCTGCAGATTCTAAAACCAACCGCAATTTGATCATTTCTAAATTATTGTTAAATGCGCTTAAGGGCTTACAACTAAACTATCCACCAGTACCTGCGGAATTTAAAAGCATTAAAATAGCTGATTAACTATCAAGCTTTTCGTTTGAAATCAGCCGATGTTGTAAGTGGTCAGCTGGATTGAGGGAATAGAGCGCTGCTTGCCAAGAAATATCAATTTTCTTATGGCTTACAACACAATCACAGTGATAGAGATTTATTCAGATGATGTATCCTTGATTTCGTTTGCAAGGGCAAATAATAAGTAAGCGCGCTTCATCGCTAAGACCGAGCATTAAAAACCTATCTTAAAGTTTTAAACCCTCATCATCAAAAAATTATACGGCGAATTCGTCATAGAAAACGGATTCGCCAATCGCACGGTCTAGCGATTCAATAATAACCTCATGCGTTACTATGTCAGCGTGTATGGCTAGGGCAGAGGGTAAAATTACAGATGTTTTCATGCGGGCACCACAAAACTAAGGCCTAATTTTGACCAGCACTCAACTTTTTGACCAGCACTCAACTTCTAGACGCTGTAAAAATAGCATCAAGGTTTGGGCATGCAAAATTATTAGGCTGTAAATTTATTGGCGCGCTTCACGCCAAAGCATTGCCGCAAGTATAGCCGTGATGATGAATGCAAGCCCGCTCACCCACACTGGAATACTTATTCCATTTACGGTTACCGCCCAACTCAATATGAAACGGGTTAATTGAAGTAGGGCAATCAGCAAAAAAACGATTATTGCAATGTTAGTAAAGGGTTTCATGAATAACCTCCATTATTTGATAAAAGCTTACTACTGCTTAGTAGTAAAATAGAACCAAACCATACTTAAATTTTCATTCAATTTAGTTTGACCCTATTTTTTATCTAAGTAAAGAAAAGGTAGCATTTCCCGATAAAAATTGTCAAAAATCGACATATAAAAAATGGCAACTATAGCTTTAGACATAACGTTCAAATTGAGAGGGCCCTGTCCCGCTCGAATGATGGTTTAGGCAGTTTCTAGTATTGGTATTTGCATGCCATTTATTTTCCTTAGTCACTCTAGCCTTTGACATAGCCAGCGCAAGCTGGCTTTATCGCTTGCGCCCGTGTTGATAGAAAGGTTCGACGCCATTAGCATGTTTTTTCTCCAGAATTACCAGTGCGATTCCACCGAGAATCGCTAGGGAGGCCAATGCTAAGCGCAGGCTTATGGTCTCACCAAGGAAAACGATGCCACCCAAGGCCGCAATGACTGGAACACTGAGTTGAACTGTCGCAGCATTGGTGGCACTTAACGCAGGTAATGCTGTGTACCAAATGGTGCGGCGCCTCTAGGC
>JANLWF010000280.1:0-4262 GCA_031364385.1 Methylotenera sp. | reverse complement strand
GCCATTTTGCTGTTTGCAGCGTTACGTGTAATTACCACGCGTAATCCCGTTCATGCTGCCCTGCATCTGGTGTTGGCGTTTTTTACAGCAGCAGGTATTTGGTTGCTATTAGAGGCAGAATTTTTAGCCATCGCGCTGGTTTTGGTGTACGTTGGCGCGGTGATGGTGCTGTTTTTGTTTGTAGTGATGATGTTAGACATCAATATTGATAAGCTGCGTGAAGGCTTTTGGGATTATCTGCCCATGGCAGGCATTATTGGCTTACTGATGGCGGTGGAAATGGCAATGGTGTTAGGCGGTAAGTATTTTGGCGGCCTAAAATTAGACATAAGCAACGCGGTTGCTAAACCAGCCGACTATAGCAACACTGCAGAGCTGGGTCGTGTGCTTTACACCGATTATTTGCTCCCATTCGAGCTGGCCTCAGTAGTGTTATTGGTGGCGATTGTGGCAGCGATTGTGCTGACATTAAGGGATAGAAAAGAAAGCAAATCGATGAATGCAGGCGAGCAGGTGTTGGCTAAAAAACAAGACCGTTTGCGTATTGTAAAAATGGATGCAGTGGTAGAAGTTGTACCTATGGAAGAGCCTAAAGCCGAGGAAAAATCATGACGGTTGGTTTATCGCATTATCTTATCTTAGGCGCACTGCTGTTTGCAATTAGCGTGATTGGCATTTTTTTAAATCGCAAAAATGTAATTATTTTGTTGATGGCGATTGAGCTGATGCTGCTGGCAGTGAACCTCAATTTTATAGCGTTTTCGCATTATTTAAACGATATTGCTGGCCAAGTGTTTGTTTTTTTTATCCTCACGGTGGCAGCGGCAGAATCCGCCATCGGCTTGGCGATTTTAGTAGTGCTGTTCCGCAATTTGCGCACCATTAATGTGGACGATTTGGATTCATTAAAAGGCTAATAAGAATTTTAAAATGACTTTTCCACAAATCTCTATAGTGATTGTATTGCTGCCCTTAATAGCGGCGGCCATTGTCGGCTTGTATGGCAGTAAATTGCCGCGCGCATCTGCACACTGGCTGACTATTGGCGCGGTCGGCAGCGCATTTGTGCTGTCAGTCTATGTGCTCAATGCAACAATTGATGGCTACGGGTTTAACGGTAATTTATACACTTGGCTACAGTCTGGTGACTTGGAATTTAACGTCGGCTTTCTCATCGACAACTTATCAGCCATGATGATGGTGGTGGTGACCTTCGTATCGCTCATGGTGCATATTTACACCATTGGTTATATGGCGGATGACCCAGGTTATTCGCGTTTTTTCAGCTATATTTCCTTATTTACGTTTGCCATGCTGATGCTGGTCATGAGCAACAATTTCATGCAATTATTTTTCGGCTGGGAGGCGGTAGGGCTGGTTTCTTATCTACTGATTGGTTTTTGGTACACGCGACCAACGGCCATTTACGCTAATCTCAAGGCATTTTTAGTCAATCGCGTTGGCGATTTTGGTTTTTTACTTGGCATCGGCATGGTGCTGTTTTACACAGGCAGCTTAGATTACGCCACCGTGTTCCAAGCCGCGCCTAAGCTTGCGAACGTGCAAGTCAATATTCTACCAAATACCGCTTGGTCAGTAATGACGGTCACCTGCATTTTGCTATTTATCGGCGCGATGGGTAAATCGGCGCAAGTGCCGTTGCATGTTTGGCTGCCCGATTCGATGGAAGGGCCAACGCCTATTTCTGCGCTGATTCACGCTGCAACCATGGTAACAGCGGGTATTTTTATGGTGGCGCGTATGTCACCGTTATTTGAGCTTTCGACCACTGCCTTGTCTTTTGTGATGATTATCGGCGCCATCACAGCGCTATTTATGGGTTTTCTCGGCATTATTCAAAATGATATTAAACGCGTGGTGGCCTATTCCACGCTATCACAGCTGGGCTATATGACAGTCGCGCTGGGCGCGTCGGTATATTCAGTGGCGATATTTCACTTAATGACACACGCGTTTTTTAAAGCGCTATTATTCTTGGCAGCGGGTTCGGTGATTATGGGTATGCACCACGATCAAGATATTCGGCATATGGGCAACCTTAGAAAGTACATGCCAGTGACTTGGATAACGGCGTTGATTGGCTCGCTGGCGCTAATAGGCACGCCATTTTTCGCAGGCTTTTACTCTAAAGATAGCATTATAGAAGCGGTTAAATTTTCACACATTACTGGTAGTAGCTTCGCTTATTTCGCGGTGCTAGCAGGCGTATTCGTGACTGCGTTTTATTCGTTCAGGTTGTATTTTTTGGTGTTCCACGGCAAAGAAAAATGGCGTACAGAAAAAGGTAGCGCGAAACATGATGCACATGATGACCATCACGGTTTAAGCTCAAAGGACGATCCGCACGAGCCAGGTTGGGTAATTAAGTTGCCATTGATTTTATTAGCAATTCCATCAGTATTGATCGGCTACTTAGCAATTGAACCGATGTTATTTGGGCATTTTTTCAGTGATGTCATTGCTGTGGATAGTGCACGCCACCCAGCCATGATGGAGTTAGCACAGCATTATGCTGAAAAATTACATTCACCCGCGGGCATGGCTCTACATGGATTTCTGACGCTACCCTTTGTTTTAGCAGCTTCTGGCGTAACATTGGCTTGGGTTTTCTACATCAAGCGTCCCGATATTCCTGCTACTATTGCGCAAAAATTCAGCCTTATTTACCAAATTTTAGAAAATAAATACGGTTTCGATAGCTTCAACGAGCGCGTGTTTGCTGGCGGTGCGCGGCGTATCGGTGAAAAATTGTGGCAAATTGGTGACGTGCAAATTATAGATGGCGCAATTGTGAATGGCGCGGCTAGGTTAATTGGGCGCATTTCGGCTAAGGTGCGGCATTTACAATCTGGGCTGATTTACCACTACGCGTTCGCTATGATTATCGGCGTATTTTTGTTCCTCACTTTCTTTATAAAAATAAATTAGATGCTACATAACCATGTATTAAGCGTGTCCATCTGGCTGCCAATATTGGCAGGTGCAGTCATATTGTTACTTGGCAGTGATAAAAAGGCTGACTTCACACGCTGGTTGGCGTTGGCTAGCGGTTTAGCGGCATTTTTTGCCACGCTACCACTTTATACAAAATATAATTTTGCTGCGGGTGCTTTCCAGTTTGAAGAAATGGCACAGTGGATTCCCACGTTTAATATCAATTACCACTTGGGCGTGGACGGAATTTCTGTTCCGCTGATATTGCTCACCAGCTTTACCACGGTGATTGTGGTGATAGCGGCCTGGCAAGTGATTACAAAAAATATCGCGCAATATATGGCGGCGTTTTTGATTATGAGCGGCCTGATGATTGGCGTATTTAGTGCTTTGGACGGCATTTTGTACTACGTATTTTGGGAGGCAATGCTTATTCCCATGTTCTTGGTGATTGGCATTTGGGGTGGCGAAAATCGCGTTTATGCCACTATAAAATTTTTCCTCTATACTTTACTTGGCTCCCTACTCATGCTGGTCGCGTTCATTTATCTTTATCATCGCACCAATAGTTTTGAAGTGACCGATTTTTACCAATTGCCGCTCACTTTAAATGAGCAAATACTTATTTTCATGGCATTTTTCATGGCGTTTGCGGTGAAAATCCCCATGTGGCCTGTGCATACTTGGCTGCCCGATGCCCACGTGGAAGCGCCTACTGGTGGCTCTGTGGTGCTAGCGGCGATTATGTTGAAGCTTGGTGGTTATAGCTTTTTGCGCTTCGCCATGCCCATTGCGCCCGATGCCGCGCATTATTTATCAGGCTTTATGATTACGCTTTCGCTTATCGCCATCGTTTATATTGCATTAGTAGCGCTGGTGCAAAAAGACATGAAAAAGCTCATCGCTTACTCGTCTATTTCACACATGGGTTTTGTCACGCTAGGCTTTTTTATATTTAGCCAATTGGGATTAGAAGGCGCGATTGTGCAAATGATTTCACACGGCTTTATTTCCGCCGCCATGTTTTTGTGCGTGGGCGTGCTGTACGAGCGTATGCGTAGCAGAAACATTGCTGACTACGGTGGCGTGGTGAACACCATGCCAATATTCACCGCATTTGCTGTGTTGTTTGCTATGGCCAATAGCGGCTTGCCAGGCACATCAGGATTTGTAGGCGAGTTCATGGTGATCTTGGCGGCGGTTAAATTCAATTTTTGGGTGGCATTTTTAGCTGCAACCACGCTGATATTTGGCGCGGCTTATACGCTATGGATGGTGAAGCGCGTTTTTTATGGCGAAATCGCGAA
>JANLWF010000155.1:0-1558 GCA_031364385.1 Methylotenera sp. | reverse complement strand
TTATATGCGAACTGACTCTTTCAGCATGGCGACTGAAGCGGTGATGAGCATTCGCGATTATGTGAAAAAGAATTTTGAGGCGGATTACTTACCAAAATCGCCCATTATGTACAAAACCAAAGCCAAAAATGCGCAAGAAGCACATGAGGCGATTCGCCCAACAGATATAGCCCGCAGCCCAACGGCGATGCGCCAATACTTGAACGATGAGCAGTTTAAACTCTACGAAATGATTTGGAAGCGTAGCCTTGCTTGCCAAATGTCACCCGCAAAATTTGATGCGGTAAGTGTCGATTTAGCCGTTGGTAGCGAGGCCAATCTATTCCGCGCCACTGGTCAAACCCTAGTATTCCCAGGCTTTATTGCTGTGTATATGGAAGGCAGAGATGACGTTAAAGCTGATGAGGATGAGGAAGGTGAAAGCAAGTTACCACATTTAGAAACGGGTGAAATATTAAACGTAGAAAAAATCTACGGCAACCAGCATTTTACTGAGCCGCCGCCGCGTTATGGCGAGGCCAGTTTGGTGAAAATTTTGGAAGAATACGGCATCGGCCGCCCTTCTACCTACGCTAGCATTATCAGTACACTGCAAGATCGCGAATATGCCGTGCTGGATAAGAAACGCTTTACGCCGACCGATGTTGGCCGCGTAGTGGCTAAGTTTTTAACCGAACATTTCACCAAATATGTGGATTATGACTTCACAGCCAATCTAGAAAATGCGCTGGATAACGTGGCAGATGGCTCGCGCGAATGGGTGCCGTTGATGGCGGAATTTTGGCAAGACTTTAACAACCAAATTATTAGCAAAGCCGATGTTGACCGCCCAGGCAACGAACTGATTGACGAAGCTTGCCCCAAATGCGGCAAACCTCTGCAAAAACAACTCAGCCGCTACGGCACGTTTATTGGCTGTACGGGCTATAACGACGAGCCAAAATGCGATTACAAACGCAGCATGAATGGCACCGCGCAAGCAGGCGCAGACCCTGTCACCATTGGCGTGGAGGCGGAATCTGGCAAAGAAATTTACTTGATGAATGGGCCATATGGGCCGTATTTACAGGTTGGCGTGGCAGTTGAAGGTGACAAGAAAAAACCAAAACGCGTGAGCATTCCGAAAGAAATTCCAATCACTGATGTGAATATTGATATTGCCAATATGCTACTATCACTGCCGCGCGATTTAGGCTTGCACCCAGAAAGCAACAAAAAAGTAATTGCTAATATTGGCCGTTTTGGCCCGTATGTGAATCACGATGCTAAGTTTAAATCTATTCCTAAATCGGAAAGCGTGTTTAGCATTGATTTGACAGGCGCTGTGGCACTGCTAGCCGCCGCCAATGCTGGCCCTGCACCCATTGCCGATTTAGGTGCACATCCATCTGGCGAAGGTCGTATAGAGGTGTTTGCAGGGCGTTATGGCCCGTATGTGCAGCATGCAAAAATTCGCGCAACCTTACCAAAAAGCATGGCGCCAGAAGAATTAACGCTAGATGAGGCACTTGGTTTATTGGCTGAGAAAGCTGCAAAAGGCGAGCCAGCTAAAAAGACA
>JANLWF010000136.1:0-3100 GCA_031364385.1 Methylotenera sp. | reverse complement strand
CCATGATGCTAGTTGGCGCTTACTATGTATATCGATTATTGACTACGGGCGGGTTTTAAGCAAATAAAAAGCCACGCATTAAGTGACTTTTTTTTATAACTAAAACAATCTAGTGCTTTTTATTGGCTTCAGCTTTGTAATGATCATGCACAGCAGTCATATCGCGCTCACGCGCCCATTTGATAATCTCGTCTAACGCAGGTGCGCCAATCTCGCCCACTTGCGTGTGTATACCAGCTTGATCACGAATCACTAGAATACCAGGAATCTGCGCCACTTCAAAATACTCGCTAATTTCAGGATCAGCTTCGGTATTCACCATGCCAAACATAATGTCTGGGTTTGCTGCCGCAGCTGCCTCAAACGTAGGCGTAAAAGCCACACAAGGCTCGCACCACGGCGCCCAAAAATCAACGATGACAAACGCATTGCTCTCGATGGTTTGTTTAAAGTTTGCTTTAGTAAGTGTAACAACTGCCATGATGTTTCCTGTGAGATGTCAATTAATCCGCCATTTTAGCAGACACTGGCTTGTAAGTTAAATCTTTAAGCATAACGCGAAACAATTCTCTGCCATATTTCTTCTTGTTGCTTGGCTAGTGCTTTATCGGTCCAAATGACTACATTTGGCATTACTGTTCTGCTCCCTGTCAATTCACTAAGAATTTCAAATTTCTTTTGCGCTTGCTCATGCATGCCCATGACATCATAAGCAATCATTAGAAAAAAATGATTTGGCTTAAAATTCTCGCTGAGAATACAGCCCTGTTCAAATATAGAAATGGCTTTAGCGTAGTTTTTTTGTGCAAAATAAGTTTGTCCATGTGCATACATATATAAAGCATCCGCTACTGGGCTAAACCGTTTAGCTTTTTCTACATAGTACAAGGCCTCTTCACCCAAACTAGCCGCAGACAATGCCAGCGAGAGGAACAAATGTGCTTCAGCATTATTAGGATCTAGCACCACTGCACGACGACATTCTGCAATCGACTCATCACGATTTTGTCGCCAAAGCTGCACCCAACCCAGTATTGAAATCGCGTAGGATGACTGTGGGTCTAGCGCTACAGCGCGCTTTGCATGTGAAAGTGCTAGCTTCAAAACCGCGGGATTATCATTCCATCTTTGCGACCAACTTAAAGACAAGGACCTAGCTAACCAAGCGTGTGCCGCCGCATAGTTAGGGTCTAGCGCTAATGCGCTCTGGTACAACACAATGGCTTCATTGGTGGTTTTTTGCGTATATTTTCTATGTGTCGCAATACCACGCAGCAAAGTATCGTGCGCTACTATGCTAGTGGTGGCTTGCACGCCAAAAAGTGCAGCTTCAGCTCCGTCAAGTTTAATTTGCAATGCACTAACAATGCTTTGCGTAAGCTCATCTTGCAGTGCAAAAATATCCTTAAGTTCACGATCATAACGCTCAGACCACACTTGCGCGCTGTCTTGTGTATCCACCAATTGTGCGTGAATGCGTACCTGGTCACCCGCATGTTGCACGCTGCCTTCCAATAAATAGCGCACGCCGAGTTCAGTGGCGATTTCTTTAGAGGTTTTACTGGAGTTTTTATAGGCGAAAGCTGATTGTCTGGAGATAATAAACAAGCCAGACAACCTCGAGAACATTGAAATCAAGCTATCCACCACACCATCAGCAAAATATTCTTTTGCGTTGTCGATGCCAATATTGACAAATGGCAACACTGCCAACGATGGCCTGCCATCTACCAAGCGCGGGGTATTTAAGACCGAGTTACTGCTAGCGCGCCTTTCTAGCACTGGCGCGGCCTGCAAGCTTATTTCTAGTACGTAGCCACCTTTGGGGAAGTCGATGCGAATAGCATCATCTTTACCTAATGTGTCGTAATACTCACGCAGTTTATTGCGTAACCTAGTCGCTTCTACCCGCACAATGGCGTCTAGGCAGGGGTCAAAATCATCTTTTCGATCGAATACTTCTAGTGCAATGGTGTAGCCCTTTAGCCTGTCCGCATCACCCGCCAGCGTATTGCTGACTAAGTAATCTAAAAAGCGTTGTTGGCGCGGCGAGCCAGCAAACAATGGACTAGCCAGCATATTATCTAGGCTGGCGCGAATGTTGGCTTTTTCAGCATCTGTCCAATTTTGTACAACGGCATCCATGAGTTGTGCTCTTGTTTAGCTAGCGCTTATTTATGTTATTAACTGTATCTAACTTCTTATCATCATAACAAAAATCTACATTGTGCATACACATCCGAACGAACATTAACCGAATGCTCTGGATGCCAATCAGTTTAAAGGAGAATTATCATGAAAACGTTATCAAAAACCGTTTTATTGTTTGCAGCATTATCCGTTTCCGCACTTTCGAGCGGCCAAACTTTTGCTGAAAATGTGGCAATGATAGGCTCAAATCTCAGCGCCTACCATGGAGTAGAGACAACAGCAGGTGGTAGCGGCCAAGTTTCAGCTACAGCCGTGGTAATGATAGGTTCAAACCTCATCGCCTACCATGGAGTAGAAACAACAGCCGTTGCGAGCGCAGAGGCGACTAGCTCATTTTGCTCAATTGCAAACGCTAAAAGAGCAAATTCAAACTTTAGTGCTGGAGCCATTGGCTTATTAAGCTCAGGGGCAGGTTGCTAGTGTGGAGAAATTCAGGCCTCTCCGTGAAACTTAATTGCACCATGAAACCTGAATTCTCCCCAGCCACAAAACCACGCGAATGATAAGCAAGCATAGTGGGCGCTACTTTTTAACTGGGTTTTTTAATTTTTATTTAATGGGAGATTTAAAATGTTCACACTTAATCAACGCCTTATTGCAACAGCAGTATTTTCTTTATTTTCTTTAACGACTATCAACGCCCATGCAGAATCAATCGCTGGACAAGGTAAATGTACTTATAAACCCAATGTAGCCAACATTGCTAACACCGATGGTTTCGCAGTGAGCTTAAGCGAAACCACATGTGCCTCTAGTGGCGGTTTTATCGAAGGCGCAACGGTAACAAACCCTGAAATTGCGAATTTGCATCAAGGTACTGGTGACCATTCAGGTTATTACACCATTACTAACGGCACCGACTCTACCATTGCCAAATGGGCTGGTAAAG
>JANLWF010000134.1:0-8271 GCA_031364385.1 Methylotenera sp. | reverse complement strand
CAGCGACAGACTAGCGGAAACAGTTCGGCTTGCTGCTCCATGCGCACGATAGCTTGATTGATTTCACTAAGCGCCTTGTAGAGATGCGTTAGGCGTTCAATACGCAGTTCAGCTTGCTTGCGCTTGGTGATGTCGCGAGTAATTCCCAGCAAACTCGTTACCTTGCCAACTTCATCACGCATTGGTGCAGCGTGCGTTTCAAGCCAGCGCCGAGTCCCCTTCAGTCCTAATACTTCAAACTCCAACTTACCGCTCTCGCCCTCTAACACGCGTCTATGTAGCGTAAGAAAAGCACCGCGGTAATCGGAAATAATAAATTCCATGAGTGAGTGATGTTGCACTTCTTCTAAAGACGCCGCTTCAAGCATTCCGAGACCCGCCACATTCATCTCCAAGAGATTCCCCGAAGAATCTACGATCTTTACGCACTCTGGCTCGGTCTCAAATATGGTCTGCAAACGGCGTTCTCTCTCCTCAGCCCTTATCTTTGTCGCTCTGTTCTCTTCAAGCACCAACGCTAGTGTGATGCCAACCACTGTCAGCGCAATAGTATAGAACCAAAAATTGATCAGACCGCCCATTGCGAGATTGTCAGAGAAAAGTCCAACTCCCCTTGTTATGCCCAGCAGCGCTTGTGCTGAGACTATGCTAACAATAAGCAAGACCCCGTGACGACCAAAGCGAATGGCAGCCCAAGTAATGAACAGAAAAATCCAATAACCTCTTGCTGAATGACCAAAAAAGCTCTGAAACCACCCAAGAAAAACAACCTGCCCAACCAATAAAACCAATCCAAAACAGGCAATGGTTTCAACCACACGCATGTGCTTGAGCCAGCCTTGAGGCGCTTGCCGCCACACGAGTATAAGTGGTGTGACTAGAAGGATGCCGAGTGCATCGCCTTGCCACCATTGCAGCAGATTTTCCAGTGCTGTCTGTTGTGACAATGATAGCGCCAGCAGTAATGTCGAGACACCAATCAAAGCGCTCACACAGGCGCTGATTGCCCCAGCAACACCTAGCCACAGGTAGTCACGAAGGTGCGTTAGCCTTGTGTCGAAGTGATTAAAGCTGGTTAGTAACCAGGCACCAGTAAGACCTTCCAGCGTATTACCTAAAGCGATAAAGATGGAGACTCCTGCAGGGCTCCCCGCCATGAGGTTCCCAGCTAATGCTCCGATGAAAATACCTGGCCAATATTTCTTTCCACCGTTGAGCAACGCAGCTAGAGCAAGCCCGCTTGGTGGCCACACCAAGGTAACGACACCATCAGTCGAGAACAAACCAAGCACAACTTTGGCGAGTAAGGCATATGTTAGCGCCAAGCCAGCCATTCTGGCTAAATCAGGCCAGCGATATTTAAGCGCTAATTTCAATATGCACCTTTGAGCCTTAAGCTTTTGATATAAGAGGATATTTTAATTCGCTATGGTTTTTGTAAAAACTGAACATACCTTATTTTAAAGCAGCCATAAACATAACTCAACACTACCATAATTGCCAAGCAATTTAGGAAGAAAATGAATATGTCTATCTCAATTTAAGGATGGCATGATTTTGCATTGCTGCTAGATTTTGCTATAGATGCAAGATTTTTAGGATGTGGAAATAAATGTAGAAAAGTCGGTTAAATCTAATCTTTGCATGACGACTGTAGGAAGTTGATTTTTTGATGACTGGTTTTTCTTATAGCGTCCTTAGTGAGTTAGCGAGATTTGGATGTTCTCAATATAGCAGCACGTATTGCACACATAAGCATAAGCTTTTTGACAGAGTTTCGTGTTTATACTTGTAAGGTCGATGTTGTAATTTTGAATGGAACATTTAGCAAAAGCTGCGAATCGTATTGATCAATTCGGACAAGATAACGTGATTGAATTGTCACGTACGCCAAGTAAAAAGGGCTTAGTTAAAAACTAAACCCTTATTAATACTGGTGGCCGGGGGCAGAATCGAACTGCCGACACGCGGATTTTCAATCCGCTGCTCTACCGACTGAGCTACCCGGCCAGCGCTAAAACTATTGCTAGAGATTTGCAAGTCGCGCATTATAGCAAACTTAACCCATCTTGTAACAAAGCTTAACAATTTAATTGGTAACTAAGGTGGTGAAATTAAAATAATTGCACTATGATGGTATCAACTGGCAGGAAAGTTGTTGTTAGCCTTTTGTTCTACTAGAATCAAATTTCATCTATCAAATAAATTATTGAAGGAGAGCGTTATGGGCATGTTTTCATTTATTAAAGAAGCCGGAGAAAAATTATTTGGTATTGGTGAGGCAAAAGCGGCAGAAGAAGTTGCAAAAAAAGACCCAACGCCAGTCAATGTAGATGCGGCAAACAAAGCTGCAGCCAAGGCAATTGCAAACTATGTGGCTAAAATGAATTTAACAGCAGATGGTTTGGCAATTGGCTTTGATGGCGCATCTGGCACGGTAATCGTACAGGGCATGGCCGATACGCAAGAAACCAAAGAAAAGATTTTATTGTGCTGTGGCAATGTGGCGGGTGTTGAGCATGTGCAAGATCAATTAGGCGTTATCGCTGCCGAAGCTGAGCCGCAATTCTATACTGTGGTGCGTGGCGATACGCTTTCTAAAGTAGCGAAAGAGTTTTATGGCAATGCTAATGCCTATATGAAAATTTTTGAAGCGAATAAACCCATGTTGGGTCACCCAGATAAAATTTATCCAGGTCAAATGTTGCGAATCCCACCACAGTAACTATTTTTTAGGAGATTGAAAATGAATACATTATTACGCGTTTTATTTACTGGAGTTATTGCCGCTTCGCTTTTAGCTGGGTGTAACAAATCTGATGAAGCGATAGATAATATGAAAAGCGAAATGGGCGAAGCGGTAGATGCTACAAAAGAAGCCGCTGGTGCGGTGGCAGAGGAAACAAAAGAAGCGGTGACAGATGCTGCTTCTGATGCTGCCAAAGCAACGTCAGAGGCAGCGGTAGAGGCCAAAGAAGATGCGGTAGATGCTATACAAGCGGCTAAAGATGCCGCTGCCGCCGAAGCAGCTAAATAATTCAATTTTTGCATTACTTATTTTGCATGACTAAAAATTAAATTTTTAGTAATTTAGCCCGTAAAGCCAGCAGGTTTTACGGGTTTTTCATTTACACTTCTGACATGAGAATATTTCAAATTTCATCGCTTGATAGGGTGCTCGAATCGGCGATACAAGAAAAAATAGATCTAAAAACCAAACCGCTTGGCGCGCTTGGCACGCTTGAGGAGATTGCGCTACAAGTTAGTTTGATTCAAAACACCTTAACGCCGCAACTAAACAAGCCTACCATGCTGGTATTTGCGGGTGATCATGGCATCGCCGCAAGCGGTGTTAGTCCTTATCCGCAGGCGGTTACTGCACAAATGGTACTTAATTTTTTAAGTGGCGGTGCGGGCATTAACGTGTTCGCTAAGCAAAATAATATGCAATTGCGTGTTATTGACGCAGGTGTGAATCATCCATTTGAAGCACATCCTGATTTAATTGATGCCAAGATGGCAATGGGCACGGCTAATTTTTTGCACCAACCTGCAATGACTAGCATTCAATGTGAGCAAGCGCTCACTCTTGGTGCGGGCCTTGCTGTAAAAGAAAACCAGGCAGGTTGTAATGTGTTTGGCTTTGGCGAAATGGGTATTGCCAATACGTCATCTGCCAGTTGCTTGATGAGTGTTTTGTGCGGTTTGCCGATTGAGCAATGCGTGGGGCGCGGCACGGGTTTAGATGACGCAGGACTTGCTAAAAAAACTGAAATTCTCAAGCAGGCATTACAGCATCATGCTTTACATGGGCAATATACAATGCAGGTGCTGGCTACGTTTGGCGGCTTTGAAATTGCCATGATGGCAGGTGCTATGCTCGGCGCGGCACAGCAAAAAGCTTTGCTGTTGATTGATGGATTTATTAGCAGCGCTGCGCTTTTGGTTGCCAGCAAATTGCAACCTAATATTCTGCAATATTGCGTGTTTGCACATTGCTCGGGTGAGGCTGGGCATAAGCAATTATTAGATTATTTGGGGGCAAAGCCGCTACTAGATTTAGGCTTGCGGCTGGGTGAAGGTACGGGCGTGACCTTGGCGATGCCTTTGTTGCAAGCCGCCGTTAACTTTTTAAACGAAATGGCCAGCTTTGAATCGGCTGGGGTTTCCGAAAAAAGTGCATAAAGCATGCTAAGTTTTTTAAGTGGAGAATGGCGTTATTTTTTGCTAGCCGTAGAGTTTTTTACGCGTATTCCAGTACCTAACTTTGTCGATTTCCAAGAAAGCGACCTCAATCATTCGGTTAAATATTTCCCGCTGATTGGCTGCATAGTTGGACTCATTGGGCTTGCCGCTTATTACATGGCTGGATATATTTTTCCGCACATGGTTGCTGTACTCATCAGCATGGCAACCACAATTTTTGCTACTGGTGCATTTCATGAAGATGGCTTGGCAGATAGCGCAGACGGGCTAGGTGGCGGCTGGCAGCGTGAGCAAGTGCTCACAATTATGCAAGATTCTAGGCTGGGTACCTATGGCGCAGTGGCGCTATTTTTTGCTTTAATGGCTAAGTTTCAGCTGCTCACTGCTATGCCTGCCGATACCGTGATGCAAATTTTTATTTGCGCCCATGCACTCAGCCGATTAAGCGCAGTTTGGTTGATGACGCTACTGCCTTACGCCAAATCTAATGGCAAAGCCAAACCACTCGCTACAGAGATTGCGCGCTGCGATTTTTGGCTTGCCAACTTGTTTGGTTTGCTGCCTTTATTTGCGCTGCTATGGGTGATTCAAACCACCATGCATAACTGGCAGATTACTTTAGGCTATGTGTGCTGGCTGGCTGCGGCGATTGGCGCAGGCTGTTATTGGTGGCTGTCGCTACTCAAACGCAAGCTGGGCGGCTATACGGGCGACACCTTGGGCGCAATCCAGCAAATCAGCGAGATCATGTTTTATCTGGCATCGCTTGCTTGGTTACAATTTGTAGATGCCTACTACTGATGAAATTAACACTCATCCGCCATACTGCGCTACAAGTGGCCTCTGGAGTATGCTATGGCCAAAGCGATATTGATGTGGCGGCCAGTTTTATGGATGAGGCCAATCAAGTAAAAACCAAGCTTAGCAGTAGTAATTTTGACCTTGTTTATTGTAGCCCGCTACAACGTTGCGTTAAGCTGGCTGCTGCGCTCAACTTGGGTGAATACGTTGAAGACAATCGTTTAATGGAGCTTAATTTTGGCGATTGGGAAATGCACGCTTGGGCTGCGATTCCGCGCGATATTTTTGATGACTGGGCGCATGACTACGCCAACAAAGCACCACCAAACGGCGAAACTTTTAGTCAATTACAACAGCGCGGGTTAAGTTTTTTAGATGAAATTTTAAGCAAGCATTTAAATGAAAATATTGCTGTTATCACCCACGGCGGCATGATACGCGCGCTACTCGCGCATGTGCTTAATATGCAGCTTAAAGGCTTGTTTAGATTTGCGATTGATCACGGTAGCGTTACTCAGATTGATTTTGCTGCTGCTGTGCCTAAAATAAACTTTGTAAATTTGTAGTTTATTCAAATCACGGTAATTTTATTATCAAAGCATTCCACCACTTGGCCTTTGCGGATTTTCGCGGTTTTACGTAGTTCAATCTCACCATCCACACGCACATGACCATCGGCCACTATCGCTTTACCTTGGCCGCCGCTATTGGCGATGCCTGTGGTTTTAAGCAAATCGCATAGCGCGATAAATTCACCTTTTAATGTAAATTCCATCTTAACCCTTTAGTTTTAATGGCAAGCCAGCCGCGATAAAAAACACTTTATCTGCCAATTGCGCTACAGCTTGATTTAAGCGGCCTTGCTCATCTTGAAACTGACGGTTGATCTCGCCCAACGGCACAATACCCATGCCCACTTCGTTGCTAACTAGAATCACTTTGCTATGTGTTTGCGCCAATTGACTTAAAAAATCACGTCGCTCATCTTGCCAGTTCACACCCTCAGGCGGCGCGCATTCTGAGCAAATGCACTGCGCCAGCCACACTGTTAAGCAGTCGACAATCACGCAATTATCGGGCTGCGAGGCTTTAAGCAAAGCATCTGCCAGCTTATGATGCGCCTCCACGGTTGGCCAGTGCGCTGGTCTGCTGGCTTTGTGTAAAGCCACGCGCTGCTTAAATTCATCATCATAAATTTGTGCAGTGGCAATATAAGTGATAGTTAAGCCGCTATCAGTCGCCAGCTTTTCGGCATAACTGCTTTTGCCAGAACGCGCGCCGCCTAAAATAAAAGTTAAGTCTAATGTCAGTTTATGCATCCTTTTTTAATAAAAAAAGCCGCTTAAATGTTAAGCGGCTTATCATTAGTTCACACCATCAAGCTTTGGCTATTTGCAGTGTTTTAAACCTGCGCACTAGCATCACCGCCGCCCAAACAAGCGCAAAATAGGCACAAGACACGCCCATCCAGCTTGGCAGGTATTCCCAACCGTGTTGTAGTGATTCGATTAAACCTTTTGCAGGGAAGCGACCAGAGAATAAATAATAGGTTTGTGTAGAGATGACAAACGCCACAAAAGTTGTAAACACAGCCACCAAAGCATAAGGCACAACTTCAAACGCATCTTTTCGATTCGCCAGCCATAAGCCGCCCAACCACATCGCCGCATAGCTTGGAATCAAGCCCCAATAGCCATTAGTCAGGCAAAACCCTTGTGCAGGGTCAATCGCCGCCGTGCCAAAATCAATCACTGTGGCCAATGCAAAAAAACCCGCAAACCAAGCGGCACGGCTTTTAGCGCCAGTGCCTAAGTACATGCCGCCTAGCAAAAATAACACTAAGCTAGCGTCAGGTAATGAAACCAACGTTAACACATGGCTGCCACGCGTAAGCGCCATAAAAAAGGCGATTGCGGCGGCAATAATCAATTGCTTGGTGATTTGAGACGTATTCATAACTTTCTCCAATTTCATGACTGTCATCATAACATTTTTTTAAAAATCTGCCTTCATTCCTACGCGCCAAGTACGCACAAAATCAACGGGGTAAATGGCATTATCTTGTACTTGAATTGAATTTTCATGTTCAAAAATATTATTAACGGCAGTAAAAACTTGAAAGTTTTTATATTGATAGCTTAATGCTAAGTTGGTCGAGCTGTAACTATCTTGTTTTTGACTCGCGTTATTTGCAAAATCGTTGTATGCATAAGCTTTAGAGCGCCATGTATGATTTAAGTTGAGCGCTGCATGCTCCCAAAATTTATAGTTTAAGTTTGCAACTACTGTGTGTTTTGGTACGCCAGGTAAGTCTTTGCCATTGAAAGCACCTGCAGCATTATCTTCTTTGTCCACAATAGCGCGCACATAGTTGTAAATAACAGAAGCGCTTAGGGCATCATTAAATTGCAAATAATCTTGCACCTCTAGCCCATATTTATGCGATTTATCGATATTGGTGTTTTGGAAGAAAAATAGTGCAGGATCTTGAAACAGATAAATTTCATTATCTAAATTTGCGTAAAAAGCACTCACCTTAAGGCGATTATTGGACAGCGTATGGTTTAATCCTAAGTTAAATGTTTTGGAGCGCATAGGTTTGATAAAACCGTTAAATGCCGTGGTAACAACTGGAAATAATGAAAAATCTTGTGCAAAAAAACGGTCAATATCAGGCGTTTGAAAAGCACGGTTATAGTTGGCAAATACACTGGTTTCTGCGTTTATTTTATAATTCGCACCAATATCCCATGCGCTTAAATGCTCGCTATCCTTTAAGCTTGTGCCAGTATCAGGGCTAAATTTGTAGCGAACTTTTTCACTTCTTGCACCAGCAGAAAGCGTCAAATCTTCTAGTAACCAAGTGGGACGATACTCTGCGCTGGCAAAGTAGGCTTTATTGTCCTTGCTAGTGATGTTGCTGCTGGCTTTGCGGTCACCCTCAAGCACTTGAATACCTGCGACAGCGCCTAGTGTATCCCCATCATAGCGAACGTTTAGTTCGTCTGCTTCGTAATCATATTTAAAAGTGCTAAAAAAATTCACATATTCGGATGTTTTATCTTCTCGAAAATGTGTGGCAGAGACCTGCCATTGCTCAGTAATATCGTACTCTGCACCTATTTGCCACTGGTCTGTATCTAAGGCTTGGTGGGTATAGGTTTGGCTAAACGGTCGTTGGGTAACCTGTCTTGGGTTGTCTTTAAATTCAGCTTCTGTGAGTGCGTTAACATAGCGCGTATCGTTGCGTGAGCTTGTGCCTTG
>JANLWF010000088.1:0-1724 GCA_031364385.1 Methylotenera sp. | reverse complement strand
TTCGCACTGGGTGATGTGGGAGATGACATCGCTCTACGAGCAAGTAGGCACGGTGCAAGACGGCATGAACACGCTGACTATGCACAATGCAATTAACGACGCAGAAAACGCCAAACCATTGCAAGTGAGCACAGGCGAAGTAAAGTTTGATGCGGTTGACTTTAATTATGGCCGAGAATTTCAAGATGGGCGCAATGAGGTGCTAAAAAACCTTAATTTAACCATTAAAGCAGGTGAAAAAGTTGGGCTGGTAGGGCGCTCTGGCGCGGGTAAATCCACTATTGTGAATTTGCTTTTGCGCTTTTTTGATGTAGAAAGCGGCAGCGTTTTGATTGATAATCAAAACATTAATGCTGTGACGCAAAATAGCCTGCGCGCCAGCATTGGCATGGTCACGCAAGATACGTCATTGCTGCATAGAAGTGTAAGAGACAACATTTTATATGGTCGCCCAGACGCCACAGAAGCTGAAATGATTGCAGCCGCCAAACGTGCCGAAGCGCATGAGTTTATCCTTAATTTAAGCGACGCCAAAGGCCGCGTGGGTTATGACGCACATGTAGGCGAGCGCGGCGTAAAGCTCTCAGGCGGGCAACGCCAACGCATCGCCATCGCAAGAGTAATGCTAAAAGACGCACCGATTTTGCTGCTGGATGAAGCGACAAGTGCGTTGGATTCTGAGGTCGAAGTCGTCATCCAGCAAAGCCTATATCAACTTATGCAAGGCAAAACCGTAGTCGCCATCGCGCACAGACTCTCTACTATTGCTGCGATGGATAGGCTGATTGTTCTGGATAATGGCAATATTATTGAACAAGGTAACCATGCTGAATTGCTTAAGCTGGGCGGCTTGTATGCGAGTTTATGGAATCATCAGAGTGGTGGATTTTTAGGCGAACAGTAATTTATTTCTAATTACCAACAATGTCATTCTGAGCAAAGCAAAGAATCCAGTTTTTAGATGAGTTAACTTCTGGATTCTTTGCTTTGCTCAGAATGACGAACAGGAAATAAGTGTCAGCTATGAAGAATAAGGTGTGTAAAAATAACGGAAAACTTAGGAGCTAAAAATGACCACAGAAAATCACACAATCGAATCTAGGCCACCAATCCCACCTTTCACCCGCGAGACTGCTATCCAAAAAGTACGCATGGCAGAAGACGGCTGGAACAACCGTGATCCGCAGCGTGTTTCAATGGTGTATACGCAAGATTCGCAATGGCGTAATCGCGCAGAATTCCCCAAAGGTCGCACACAAATCGTCGAATTTTTAACCCGAAAATGGGCGAAAGAGTTGGAATACAGGCTGATTAAAGAGCTATGGGCATTCACTGATAGCCGCATTGCGGTGCGCTTTGCCTATGAATGGCATGATGAGGGAAGACAATGGTTTCGCTCTTATGGCAACGAGAACTGGCAGTTTGATGCTAACGGCTTGATGGAGCTACGCTACGCCAGCATTAACGATTTACCGATAAGCGAATCCGAGCGAAAATTCTTTTGGCCGTTAGGCCGCAGGCCAGATGACCATGCGAGTTTGAGCGAGTTGGGGCTATAATCATTCAGAGAAGGCGGCTTCTGATTTGCGCTTCTTGAGATATCATATTGAATTTACTAATAATATTTGGGGCTGTAGTAGATTAGCACTAAATACCAGCCCACTCCTTTAGTATTTTCAGTTGCTGTTTAGGGGTTCCGTAGTTGAATCTGAACTCACATTCCT
>JANLWF010000067.1:0-8774 GCA_031364385.1 Methylotenera sp. | reverse complement strand
TGGAATTACCATGTGACGGCGAAAGCGTCTGCTAAAGTACAAGTCACTTACAACATGAATATTTTACAAAATATTCAATCACCAGAGCCAATTTTAGTCACGCTCAACCATACCGATTTAATTAATCCAGCCAAAGTTATTAAGCGCTTGAAATACACGCACCCAGTATTCACACTGGCTGGCACAGCCGTGCAAGCAAGACACTCAGAGATTAGCGGACAAAACCGCACAGGCTTTGCTGGCGCATACTGGCGCAATGGTTTTCATGAAGATGGCGTGATGAGCGCTCTGGCCGCGCTACAACACTTTGAGGCGTTTGCCGCAAAAGTTGCAAACCTTGAATAGCGCCATTTATTCTGGTTTTATAACGCACCAACGCTTTCTACCTAAGCCGCACGGCTTTCGTTATAAAGCCTTTATGATGTATCTCGATTTAGACGAATTGCCACAATTGTTCAAAAAAAATAGTTTTTGGTCTTACGAAAAGACCAATCTTGCCTGCTTTAAACGCGCCGATTATTATGGCGATGCGTCAAAACCGCTTAAATCGGAAATTAGCAATTTAATCTTGCAAGCTACAGGCCATAAACCACGCGGGGCAATATGCTTACTTACCAATATGCGTTATTTTGGGCATTGTTTTAATCCAGTGAGTTTTTATTACTGCTTTGAACCTGACAATACAAGTTTACAGGCCATTGTGACTCACATTACCAATACGCCTTGGGGTGAAGATTATGCTTATGTACATAATTATGAATCAGAAAACTTAGTTAAAAAAACTAAAAATGGGGTAATTACCGCGTTTAAACTTGATAAAAAATTCCATGTTTCACCCTTCATGCCAATGGATATTGACTACGACTGGGCATTTAAACTTGAAGGTGTGCAGTTATTAGTACACATGAAAAACTACCAAAACAATCGGCAGCTATTTAATGCCACATTGGCGCTACAACGCCTAGAAATAAGCTCTGCCACGTTAAATCGCATATTACTAATCTATCCATTTATGACGCTTAAAGTCGTACTAGGCATCTACTGGAACGCCCTACTGCTGTGGCTGAAACGCGTGCCTTTTTATTCGCATCCAACTAATTTAACTTAATTCATGCCACTTTATTACTTAGCCACTATACACTTACTTTCACCCCGTCATTCTCGCGAAAGCGGGTATCAGTTGACGGATTTAGCGCAACCCAAAATGGATTCCCGCTTTCGCGGGAAAGATCAATAATGGACAAAAGCAATTTAGCATACGAATCAATAACAAAACCAATCAAACGCAAGTCCCGTGGTGATTGGGTGAAAAACTTTGCACGCAAGCAAGTGTTTTCTAGGCTAACAAATCTTAAAAAAGGCCACTTAACCATTATAGAAAATGGTCAAAAATTTGAGTTTGGCCACGATAAAAGTATTGCCGCGACTATTACGGTAAGAGATGCACATTTTTATGGTGAAATAGCCTTTGGTGGGAGCATTGGTGCGGGTGAGGCGTATATGTTAGGCTACTGGAGCGCAGATAATCTCACCGATGTCATTCGCATGATGGCGGCCAACCAACAAGTCATGGATACGCTTGAAGGTGGCTATCAATGGGCATCTAAACCACTTTTAAAAGTGCTGCACTGGCTAAATCGCAATACTGCAGACGGCAGCCGTAAGAATATTGCCGCACATTACGATTTAGGTAATGACTTTTTTAAGCTGTGGTTAGATTCTAATATGATGTATTCATCGGCCATTTTTACGCCACAAGATATAAGCTTAGAAGCCGCTTCTAACAAAAAACTTCAGGTGATTTGCGATAAGTTAGACTTAAAACCTACCGACCACGTAGTAGAAATTGGCACTGGTTGGGGCGGCTTTGCTATTTACGCAGCAAGCCACTACGGCTGCAAGGTGACCAGCACCACCATTTCGCAGCAACAGTTTGATTTGGCTAATCAGCGCGTCATTGCCGAAAATCTACAAGAAAAAATAACACTTTTATTTAATGATTACAGGGAGTTGGAAGGACAATTTAATAAATTAGTTTCAATTGAGATGATTGAGGCGGTCGGTCACCAATTCTATGATGCTTACTTTGCCAAATGCGCAAGTTTGCTCAAGCCAGATGGTATGGCGCTAATACAAGCCATCACGATTGCCGACCAACGTTTTGACGCCGCAAAAAACAGTGTCGATTTTATTCAGCGCTATATTTTCCCTGGCTCCAATATTCCTTCTATCACCGCGATGTTGAAAAGTATCACCAAAGTAAGTGATATGCGTCTTTATGATTGCGAAGACATTGGCCCGCATTACGCGACAACCCTGCGCAAATGGCGCGAAAACTTTCTAAGTCAATTGCCCGCTGTGCGCCAACAGGGCTATTCAGAAGAGTTTATTAAAATGTGGGAATTTTACTTGTGTTATTGCGAAGGCGGATTTGCTGAGCGCGCATTGGGTGATGTACACTTATTGCTCGTAAAACCTGAAAATCGTCGAGAAACCTTAAACAAGCATGCAGTTTGCCAAACTAGAATGGATTAATAACCAGCCATACTCAATTGATTTTAATGATATTTATTTTTCAACCGATGATGGCTTGGAAGAAACTGAATACGTTTTTATTGAGCACAATCAGCTAAAAACTCGTTTTTCTTCACTTAAAAATGAAAGCTTTAGCGTTGTTGAAACTGGTTTTGGCACAGGCTTAAATTTTTTAGCTGTTGCCACACACTGGTTAGCACTTGCGCCAAAACACGCACAATTGCGATATATCAGCATTGAAAAATTTCCGCTGACTTTGGTAGATTTAGCACGCGCACACGCCATGTGGCCGCAACTTGGGGTGATTTCAAACGAATTATTACAATATTATACAAATATTAAAGCTGGAATTAACGTTTATAGCCTTGCTGGAGGCCGCATCCAGCTTAGCTTACATGCCAATGACATTTCGTACGCTCTGCCACTAATTTCACAAAAAGCGGATGCTTGGTTGCTAGATGGTTTCGCACCAGCCAAAAATGCTGAGATGTGGTCGAGTAACGTCTTTGAGCATATTGCAAACTTATCCAAAAATAATACTACATTTGCTAGCTTCACTAGTGCCAGTGCGGTTAGACGAGGTTTGCAGACAGTGGGATTTAAAGTGAAAAAACAAGCTGGCTTTGGCAAAAAGCGTGAAATGTTAAGCGGTATTTTTGCAGGTGATACCCCCACCCGTAAGCATGACTAGCTCGATTATCATTGGCGGTGGCATTGCAGGTTGTAGCAGCGCCTTTGCTTTGGCTAAACGCGGCATTGAGGTTATGCTCATTGAGCGGCATGAAAAACTAGCACTCGAAGCTTCTGGCAACCCGCTCGCCATGTTATACCCAAAACTTAGCACCAAACCCAGCATACAAAGCCGCTTGGCACTGCAAGGCTTTGAATTTACTTTAAATTTGCTGCAAAACTTACCCACAAATCACCAGTTTTTTGATGCTTGTGGACAAATTCAGCTGGCGTTTAATACGCGCGAACAAGCAAATCAAGCCGCCATATCCACTTCAAGTAAGTGGCAACTTTTAAGCGCTGTCGAAGCCAGCGAAATGGCAGGCATTGCTTTAAAAATGGGTGGTTTATATTTGCCACAAGCAGGCTGGGTAAAGCCAGCAGCCTTATGCGAGGCGCTTTGTAGTTCGGCGCTTATTAGCAGAAAAACCATAACGCAAGCCTTGAAAATTGAAAAAGTAGCGAATCATTGGCGTGTGTTTGATGCCCAACATAATAGGTTTGATGCTGATATTGTGGTGATTTGCAACGCTAACGATATCAAACAATTTCAACAATGCTCAAGTATCGAAATCACCTCCGTGCGTGGTCAAGTCAACTTTTTTGAGGCAAATGAACTTAGCAAAAATGTGAGCACAATTATTTGTAGCGATCACAGCCTCAGCCCCGCAGTTGATGGAACGCATTCCATCGGCACTAGCTATGCACCTAATGACACAAACCCCGAAATAAGCAATGCCGATACACGAGAAAACTTAAATGCACTACGCGCAATTGCGCCAGAGATATACCAAAATATTGATCAAAATTTCGTGCAAGGGCGTGTTGCTTGGCGCAGCGCTACCACTGACTATATGCCGCTTGCAGGGCAATTGCTGGATGATGAAAAGTTACGCGCAAAGCTGCCGCGTTACAACGCTAATCCTGCCGACTTGCCTTGGCTGCAAGGCTTGTACGTTAACGCGGGGCATGGCTCAAAAGGTATGATTACCGCGCCTTTGTGTGGCGAGCTTATCGCCTGCCTAGCAAGCAATAATGCGCTACCAATGGCTGCAATACTCGCAAGCAAGCTTAATCCCAGCCGATATTTGCTAAAAGAGCTAGGCTTAAAGCAATTGGCGAGTTCGCTTTACGCAGTTTTCGATTAAAATTCGCTTATGCAATCACCAGAAAACGCCCTAAGCCAATATCAACAAGCCTTACTGCGCAACCCAAAAAATTTAGATGCGCAAATAATGTGCGGCAATTTATGCGTGGAAATGCGCCGTTATGAAGAGGCCGCTGGCTATTTTCGACGCGTGTTGCACGCGCTTAAAAGTAGCGATGCGCGCAATGCTTTGTGCTATGCGCTACAAGAGCTGGGCAACACCGCACACTCAAATGGTAGTTATACACAAGCCGAGGCTTGCTTTGCAGAAACCACGCAGCACCAGCCCGATAACGCCGTGTATTGGTATAACTTGGGTAATGCACAACGCGAGCTAAGCAAGCCACAAGCGGCATTAATAAGCTACTCTAAATCAATTAGCCTTAACCCAAATGATGCAGATGCACATAATAACTTAGGTAATGTGCAGCGCGAATTGGGATTGTTAGATAAGGCCATCGCCAGCTATGAAACTGCGCTGCAGCTCAACTCTAGCCTGCATCATGCTCTGGCGCACTTGGTGCATCAAAAGCAACACATTTGCGATTGGGACAAGTTAGATGTGCAAATTTTGCAACTACGCGACCTAGTACAAAATAAGCCCAATGCTCAAATCTCGCCATTTGCATTTTTAGCCATGCCTGGCACCACTGGCTTGGAACAGAAGCAATGTGCTAGCAACTTTGCAAACACTAGCCTTGCAAAGCCAAATGAGATGCGCGCACTGCAAGGTTTTACGTTTAACCACAATGTTAATAAACTAAAAATCGGCTATTTATCGGCTGATTTTAGACTGCACCCACTGGCGTTTTTAATCACAGAATTAATCGAGAATCATGATAGAAAGCAGCTTGAAGTCCTTGCTTATTCTTATGGTGCTGACGACAAAACGCCAAGTAGAAAAAGATTAGAAAATGCGTTTGACCAATTTAATGATATTCGGCACCTTAATGATATTGACGCTGCTAAAAAAATCAATGCTGACCAAATTGATATTTTGGTAGATTTAACAGGTTTTACGCAAACCAGCCGCACGGGCATTGTGGCGCTTAAGCCTGCACCAATTAGCGTGAATTGGCTGGGTTATCCAGGCAGCATGGGTGAGCTAGGTAAAAAATCGCTGTTTGATTACATCTTAACCGATAAAATAATCGCACCTAATCAGGCAGATTTCAGCGAGCAATTGCTCTATCTGCCATGCTACCAGCCTAATGATAGCCAACGCCCTGTAGGCAAAATCTCGACTAAAAGCGCAAATAATCTGCCCGAAAATAGTTTTGTATTTTGCTGTTTTAATCAAAGCTTTAAAATCACTGCTGAAGTATTTACGGCGTGGATGTGCATTTTAAAACAAGTACCAAACTCAGTACTGTGGCTACTTGATTGCAACCCATGGGCAAAAGCTCATTTACAAACTGAAGCGGAAAACATAGGAATCGACAAAACTAGATTGATTTTTGCGCCACGTGTAGCCATTGCCGACCACCTCGCCCGCCATCGTCATGCCGATTTATTTTTGGACACCCTGCCCTACAACGCCCATACCACTGCCAGCGACGCGCTTTTTATGCATTTGCCGCTATTAACTTGCAAGGGTGATACATTTGCCTCACGCGTGGCTGCTAGCTTGTTGCAGCGCGTTAATCTACCTGAGTTAATTGCCAATTCACTACAAGAATATGAGCAAAAAGCGCTTGATTTAGCGCTGAACTCAGAAAAACTTGCCCAAATTAAACACAAGCTAGGCACTAGTATAAAAAACTCCAACTTGTTTAATCCAGCAGAATTTGCACGTGATTTAGAGCAAGCGTATGTAAAATTATACAAAATTTACATAGAAAAAAGGCTTGCGAGCAACTAGATATAAGTGGCTTGTGATAAAGTAATTTGAGTTAAGTGATAGTTTATAAAAATTCAGGAAACCCTATGGCCGCAATTGATATTACCCCCGTGCTTAAATTTATGACACAAAAAGGCGGCTCAGATCTATTTTTTAGTACTGGTGCCTCGATTCACATGGATGTTGAGGGCGAAACCATGCCTGTGAATAATCAAAAAATGTCACCTGGCATGGTTAAAGAAATTGCTTATTCGATTATGAGCCCTGCGCAAATTGCCGAGTTTGAAGAAACTTTAGAATGTAATTTTGCCATTGGGCGCCAGGATGTTGGCCGTTTCCGCATCAATATTTTTAAGCAGCGCGGCGAAGTGGGCATGGTAGTTCGTCATATCAAATCTGAGATTCCAGATTTTGAAACTTTAGGCTTACCTCTCATTTTGCGTGATCTCATTATGCGCAAACGTGGGCTAGTGCTGGTGGTGGGCTCTACTGGCTCTGGTAAATCGACTACGCTGGCCTCAATGATTGATTACCGCAACACCAATCAAACAGGGCATATTGTCACCATTGAAGACCCGATAGAGTTTGTGTATCAGCATAAAAAATCGGTGGTAGATCAACGTGAAGTAGGCATCGATACACATTCGTTCACTAGCGCATTAAAAAATGCCATGCGCCAAGCGCCAGATGTTATTTTAATAGGCGAGGTGCGCGATATGGATGGTATGCAACAAGCGCTTACTTATGCTGAAACTGGGCATTTATGTCTGGCTACCTTGCACGCAAATAACGCCAACCAAGCACTTGAGCGCATTATTTCATTCTTCCCTACCGAAGCAAAACACGGCTTGCTGCTTGGTATCTCAATGAATTTGGTAGCGGTGGTTTCGCAGCGTTTAATTCCAGGGAAAGTACAAAAACGCGTAGCCGCTGTGGAGGTGATGATTAACACACCTTATATTGCAGAGCTCATCCAAAAACAAAAACTGGGTGAGATTAAAGAGATTATGGCGGACAACAATGATATTGGCATGAACACCTTTGACCAATCACTATTTAAGCTGTTTGCAAATAGTAAAATTGATGAAGAAAATGCGCTTGCAAATGCAGATTCACGTAACGATTTATCGCTAAAAATACGCTTTGCTACCGAAGGTCAAGCTGGCGGCTTTGGAAATTAATTAATCTCGATGGTTAAAAGAAGCGGTTAATGCCGCTGCAATAATTAAGCTTCCGCCTATCCATTCATTTAAACTCATGCTCTCGTGCGCCAAGTAGTAAGAGGCGATTGCCGCTACCACTAGCTCGAACAAAAACAGTACCGAAGCACGAATAGCAGTGAGTTGTGTGACGCCATACTGAACCAACAAGGTGGCAGCCAGCAGTAGTAAAGCGATTAAGCCCATCACCAACCAATGAGATGCGCTAAAAAAACTGGGGTTTGGAAAACCATCCGCAACAAAGGGCATAAACAATAAAGCCACGCAAATCACGCCAATCCACACCGCAAAAGATTTTGCACGAATGCTCAAATGGTTGGATTTTCGCGTAATCACATTGGTGAGCGAGAAGCCCATGCCCGACGATAACGCCAACCATTCCGCCATATTGCGTGGGATTGGCAAGTGGCTGGCAACTGCACTAAATGGTCCTGCCAGCATGATATATGCGCCTACCAACGCAATCAAAATTGAAATAATACCAGGCTTGGTAATCGGCTCTTTCAGCCAAAACCGCGCTAAAAGCAATGTCCACAGTGGCGAAAGATAAAACAACAACATGATGCGCATGACTTCGCCATCTATCACCGCCAATACGTAGCTCATGTTGGTCCAGCCCGCAACTAAAGCTAGCCAGATAATACTTTTTGGCTGCGCCAAAATACCGCGCCAATGCTTACAAAAGTAAATACCAGCAATTGCGGTGGCAATACAATAGGTGTAAAAGCTAGAAGCTACGCCAGACACACCAGCCTCTGCCATTAAACGATAAGGATACCAAATGATGCCCCAAGCCAGCGCGCCAAACAGCAAGCCAAATATGGCTAAAGTATTTTTATTGCTATTAATCAACATGCTTCCTAAATTATAATAGGGCTTATGAACCCTAACCCAATGAATCCCAATTTAAGCCTGCTGCAACCCTACCCGTTTCAGCGCCTGCGCGATTTGTTTGCAGACATTACGCCAAATCCAGCTCACAAAAACATTAATTTATCCATTGGCGAGCCCAAACACGCCACGCCACAGCTCATTAAAGACGCGCTGGTGAATAACTTAGCAGGTTTGGCGACCTACCCTACCACGCTTGGCTCTATTGAGCTACGCACAACCATTGCCCATTGGATTGCGCGCCGCTACGGCATTGCAGCGCCCAATCCGGATAAAGCGATTTTACCAGTAACTGGTAGCCGCGAGGCGCTTTTTGCGTTCGCTCAGGTAGTGATTGACAGCTCAAAGCCAAGCCCCATCGTCATTTCGCCCAATCCTTTTTACCAAATTTACGAAGGCGCGGCATTCTTGA
>JANLWF010000045.1:0-2635 GCA_031364385.1 Methylotenera sp. | reverse complement strand
CATTAAACGCGCGCACCACCACAACACGGGTGATAAATGGTGCATTTACCCCATGTACACCTACGCGCACCCCATTGAAGATGCGCTAGAGCAAATTACCCACTCCATCTGCACGCTAGAATTTGAAGATCAACGCCCGTTTTATGATTGGCTTTTGGAGCGTTTGGCGGATGATGGCTTATTGGCGCATCCGCTACCAAAACAATATGAATTTGCTCGGCTAAACCTCACTTATGTGGTGCTTTCTAAACGCAAACTCATTCAATTAGTAGAAGATAAACACGTGAGCGGATGGGATGATCCACGCCTACCCACGCTGGCAGGCGCGCGCAGGCGTGGTTATGTGGCAGAAGGCTTTAAGCTGTTTACAGACCGCATTGGCGTAAGCAAAGCCGATTCTTGGATTGAATATTCGATATTGGAAGATTGTATGCGCGAAGTGCTAAACGAATCAGCACAACGCCGCATTGCCGTGCTAGACCCGATTAAGCTGGTGATTGATAACTACCCTACCGACATGGTAGAAGATTGCTTTGCACCTAACCATCCACAGCATCCAGAGCTAGGCAAGCGCGTCGTGCCTTTAACTAAACAATTATGGATAGAACGCGAAGATTTCGAAGAAAATCCGCCAAAAGGCTTTTTTAGGCTCATGCCAGATGGCATGGTGCGCCTGCGTTACGGTTATGTGGTGAAATGTACGGGCTTTGAAAAAGACGCACTAGGCAACATCACCGTCGTACATTGCGACTACCTACCCGATACCAAATCTGGCACGCCAGGCGCAGATGCTATCAAAGTAAAAGGCAATATCCATTGGGTTTCCGTCGACCATGCGTACGAAGCAGAGGTGCGCTTGTACGACAGATTGTTCAAAGAAGCGCATCCTGGTTCAGGCGCAGGCGCGGGCGATACTGATTACATTAAAGACCTAAACCCAAACTCAGTAAAAACCATCACCGCGCAACTAGAACCCAGCCTAAAAGACGCAAAACCAGAAGACAAATTCCAGTTTGAGCGCCACGGTTACTTTGTGGCAGACAGAAAAGACAGCGTGGCTGGCAAGCCCGTGTTTAATAGAACTGTGACCTTGCGAGACGCTTGGCAGAAGTAGTAATTTATTAAATAAAAAATAAAAAGAAATAAGCTCTATGGCTATATCCGAAAATCTTTATCGACAACTTGGCCGTTTAATTGAAACTATGCCTGATTTAAAAACTTGCGACCTAACAAGTCCTGAAGTAAATCAATGGCTTGGACGTGCTTATGCTCTTGTAAAAGAGGCTGGGGATCTTTCTGACCTAGTAACCTTTAAAATTGAGGTCGGTAAACTTGGATCAGACTTCCCGCTTCAAAAAAACTCTGCTGTTTCAACAGTTCATTCAATAATATATAGGGCTCTAGCCATAGCTGAGCTAGTAGCTCCCCCAGGATCAGATGGTACTTTCATCCCGGTTGGAAATAGTTTTGATGCTTTTTCTGCAGTCTCTAAAATACTAGGAAATGCAAAAAAAGATGTATTTATAATTGACCCGTATATGGATGAAGTTACGCTTACCGAATTTGGCACAGCTGTACCTGAAAATATTAACCTCAGATTAATGGCTGGCCAAAATGACCACAAGGCAACATTGCTTCCCGCAGCACAAACTTGGATAAAGCAATATAGTGCAAAACGACCTTTGTCAGTTCGCTTAGCGCTACCACGCACTCTCCATGACCGAGCAATTTTTATTGATGGTATTACTGCGTATACCCTTACACAGTCACTAAATGCTTTTGCTAAAAGGTCTCCAGCAGAAATTATTAAAGCTGACGATACTGCGAATCTCAAAATTGCTGCTTACGAAAATATTTGGGAAAATAGTAGTGTATTAGTTTGATAGTATTCTAAGGGATCATTATGCACATCAAAAACAACACCGCCATAAGGCGCATGGATATTGGCTTACAGAGCATATAAAACTTGATTTATTTAGGCAAATAAGCGCACAATTAATTTATGAAAAAACGCCTGCACAAACTTAAAAAGCATCTACCTAAAAAAACCAGCGCACCTGTGGAATCGCCCGTGTATGTGGGTGATATGGACGAAAGCCACCTTGCAAAACCCACTATTAGCAAAATGGTGTATGACGCGGATACGCTAGTCGAATGTGTGTTAACTGCAGAACAATTAGCTAAGTTTAAACCTGATACGAATAAAAAATTATGGCTGAACATACATGGTGTGCATGATGTTGATTTGATTAAACAAATTGGCGCTATTTTTAAGCTGCACCCTTTAGTCATTGAAGATATTTTAAACACTGAGCAGCGCCCTAAAATTGACGAGTTTGAAGATTATATATTTTTAGAAACGCGCAATTTTTATTATGATAAAACCACTATGCAAGCCAGTAGCGAGCAAATAAGCTTGGTGCTTGGTCGCAATTTTTTGCTGACTTTTCAAGAGCGCGCAACTGGTGCGTTTGAGCCGATACGTGAGCGTTTACGCGCCAGTAGCGCACAGATTCGCACCCTTGGCGTCGACTACTTAACCTACGCCGTGCTAGATAGCGTGGTTGACCGCTATTTTAATGTGCTGGAAGATGTGAATGAGGCGAGCGAGGAATTAGAAGATTTGCTGTTAAAC
>JANLWF010000009.1:0-2473 GCA_031364385.1 Methylotenera sp. | reverse complement strand
GCTCGCTTCTTAACGCGGGAATAGCTCAGCTGGTAGAGCGATACCTTGCCAAGGTATAGGTCGCGAGTTCGAGTCTCGTTTCCCGCTCCATTATTATTACTTTAACTTTTCTTGTTTAAAGTACACTACGGCGAATGCAATCATGCTTTCGCCGTTTTAGTTTCAACAGTTTGTTTAATTAATCTTAATTAAACACAAATGGCGCGATAGCAAAGCGGTTATGCCGCGGCCTGCAAAGCCGTTTAGGCCGGTTCGACTCCGGCTCGCGCCTCCAAAAACTCCAAAATCTGTAAATTTTAGTTAATTTCTGCGTAATAGGCGCTAATTAGATGGCGCTGAGTGGCAAATATAATTGAAGTATTGTTCAAATGTTGATACATTACTTTAAATGAATAATTTAACAGATTGATGCGATGAGTTTAGATAACACTAATCTTGAAGAACTCACTCAAAACCAAGCAAGCACTGGCGACTCGTTGCTAGGCTGTTTGTTGCTGGTCTGCCGCACACACCAAATCGCCACCACTAAAAACGCTCTAATTGCTGGTTTGCCGCTGCGCAACGGCAAAATGACGCCTGCCTTATTTAAGCGTGCGGCAGAGCGTGAGAATTTAGTGGTTACCGTGCTAAAAAAGCCACTCAACAAAATTCGCTTAGAGTATCTGCCAGTAACGTTGCTGCTTAATAATGACGAGGCTTGCAAGTTAGTCAGTATCGACACAAAAGCTAATAGTGTGCGCGTCATTTATCCTGAATTGGGTGATTCTGAAGTGATAGTGCCTTTGGCAGAAATCACCGAGCAATACGCAGGCTACATCATCGTCACCAAAATTAAATATATGTTTGATAAACGTGCACCTTCGGTCGGCAAGGTGCGCCTAAAACATTGGTTTTGGGGCACGCTAGCCGAAAATAAACGTATTTATCGCGATATTATGGTGGCGGCACTAGTGGTGAATATATTTGCGCTTGCCATGCCAATGTTTACCATGAATGTGTATGACCGCGTGGTGCCGAATCGCTCGGTAGAAACCTTGTGGGTAATGTCGATAGGCGTGGCTATTATTGTGATTGGCGACCTTATTTTGCGCACTATGCGCGGCTATTTTCTCGATTGGGCCAGTACGCGCATTGATGTGAAATTGAGCGCGAGAATTATGGAGCAAGTGTTGGGGACGCGACTTGAGTTGCGTTCCAATTCGGTGGGTTCACTCGCCAGTAATTTGCGCTCGTTTGAAAGTGTACGTGATTTTATTACCTCGGCCACCATTACCACCTTAATTGACGTGCCGTTCGGTTTGGTTTTTATTGGGGTAATGGCTTGGATTTCTTTTCCAATGGTCATTCCTGTGATTCTTGGTAGTATCGCTATGCTGGTATATGCGTTTAGCGTGCAAACTAAAATGCATGAGCTTTCTGAGACCATGTATCGCGCGGGCGCTTTGCGTAACGCGACTTTGATAGAAAGTTTAGTCGGACTGGAAACAGTAAAAGCGCTTGGCATAGAAGGCCACATGCAGCGCAAATGGGAGCATTCAGCCAGCTATTTAACCGAAGTAGGTAGCAAATTAAAACTACTGTCGCAATCGATTAGCAATGGTTCTAATGCAATTCAACAAATGACAACCGTTGCGCTAGTGTTGCTAGGCGTGTATTTGGTCACCAGTGGCGACTTGACTATGGGCGGCTTGATAGCGAGCACCATGCTAGCCTCGCGCGCGATGGCGCCGATTTCGCAAACCGCAGGTTTACTCACACAGTATCATACGGCATCCACCTCATTGCAATCTCTCGACGAAATTATGAATAAGCCAGTGGAGCGCCCACTCGAATCGAATTTCTTATCTCGCCCTGTGTTTAAAGGTGATATCGAGTTTAGAGAAGTAAGTTTTAAATATCCTGGGGCAGAAGAAAGTGCGCTCACAAAAATTTCGTTCAAAATCAAAGCTGGTGAGCACGTGGCCTTGTTGGGGCGTATGGGCTCTGGTAAAACTACTATTCATAAGCTGATTCTCGGCCTTTATCAACCTACCGATGGCGCAATTTTGATTGATGGTATCGACTCACGCCAAATAGACCCCGCAGAGTTACGTCGTACCGTGAGTTATGTGCAGCAAGATACGCATTTATTTTATGGTACCATGCGAGAGAATCTGACCATCACCGCGCCCCATGCCGACGATACAGCTGTACTGGCGGCTGCAAATGTGGGCGGCATTGACGAATTTATAAATAGCCACCCTAAAGGCTTCGATTTGCTGGTGGGCGAACGTGGAGAAACCCTTTCTGGAGGACAAAAACAAGGCGTTGGTATCGCGCGCGCTTTAATTGGTCGTTCGGTGATAGTGCTGTTGGATGAGCCTACCAGTGCGATGGATCACTCCACCGAGGAGGCCGTAAAAAATCGTCTGACGCAGGCCGCAGTAGGCAAAACTTTGGTGCTTATTACGCATCGCTCAACCTTGTTTGATAT
>JANLWF010000007.1:0-5702 GCA_031364385.1 Methylotenera sp. | reverse complement strand
ATATCAAACCGCGCAGCTTCAGCTAAATGTTGCGCTTCTTCAACTTTAATTGCACGCTTATTACCTGTTTCAATGGGGATTCCCATCTCTAGCCCAAACGCCCACGGACTCTTATCATCATTGGCTTGGTTGCTATGCGCTGCGCGGCCAACAAGCGCGGGGTTTTGCTTTTGATTTGCAGTATTGACAGCGGCATTAGCAAGCGCCAGTTGCGCTTTAGCGACATCTAATCTGGTGTGATGATAAAGCGCGCAAAGGGTTAGCTCGCTTAAGCCCCAAGTTGCAAAAGGCAAATCTTTTTCAGCATAGCCTTGCTTGATTAAGTAAGCTTTGAAATCGGCGCTTTTGACATCTTTGTTGAGTAGTTTGGCAGAAATGAGTGAGGAGTCTAATGCTTTAGCTTGATATTTTTCGTTAGCGCAGCCAGCGGTGAGCAAGCCCAGGCCTAGACAGGCTATCAATGCTGCTGATTGAGAAAAATAATTCAAGATGAGAGGCTGTGCGCACGTGCGTAAATTTAAGAGCTAGCTTTCGATGCTGGCATGTACTGACTTAAGTGCATCCTGCAAAGTTTCTTCTGAAAGTTTATTAATGGTAGTGGCAAGCAAATCTGCCGCTTCCACGGTACGCACTGGCAAATCATGGGTATTCAGCTCGGCAATTAAGCCAGTAGCTGCGCCAGCGATAATTAATAAGGTTTCGCGTTCTTTCATTAACAGTTCTAGCTCAGCGCGCAGCATGCTGTCTTCGTTTAATTGGCTAGTGTTTTGCATATGTGTAGTGTTCTGCATAGTTTTAACTTTAAAATTAATTTTAATTGAGTGCTAAGCTGTATCTTGCAGTTTGTGAGGCTTGCTTGTCAATCTACATATTAATCTTTATGACTATGTTTGTGTGGAAGTTAAGGTGTGATTACGCGCAAAATTTTGTGTTAATGCTTAGTTTTTATCTGGTTTTATCTTATCAATTTAGACAAAGTTGAGATACAATACGCCTTTTATTGATTTGGGTATGTGAGTTACATAACCTAAATTAAATGCGAGAGTGGCGGAATTGGTAGACGCACTGGTTTTAGGTACCAGCGCCGTAAGGCGTGAGAGTTCGAGTCTCTCCTTTCGCACCATTTAATTAGAACCATAATAACTAACCGTTTTCTAATCAGCTTAGAAAATAATTATTACAGGAAGCGCATCATGGCAGCATCTGTTGAAACAATCAGTGGTTTAGAGCGCCGCATGACCGTTAAAGTGCCATTGGCACCCTTAGAAGGTCAAATCAAACAACGCCTTAGCCAAATCTCACGTACCGCTAAATTTTCTGGCTTTCGCCCAGGCAAAGCGCCTATCGGCTTGGTGAATCAGCATTATGGCAATCAAGTACGCGATGAAGTGTATTCTAAAGCAGTAGAAACCAGCTTTGGTGACGCAGTGGAAGAAAACAAATTGCGTGTGGCAGGGTTCCCTAATATTGAGCATAAACCTTTTATAGAAGCGGCGACTGACTTTGAATATACCGCCACTTTTGAAATCTTTCCCGAAGTTAAATTGGGTGATTTAAGCCAAGTTGAAATTGAAAAACCAACTTTGGAAGTAGCCGAAGCCGATGTTGAGAAAACCTTAGACGTGCTGGTAAAACAAAGGGTGAGCTACGAACCAGTTAAACGCGCTGCTAAAAAGGGTGATTTTGTGAATGTAAGCTTGGTTGCCAGCATTGATGGTAAGCAAGTGGAAAGCACTGGCGATAAAGGTATTGACCTTATTTTAGGCGAGCCAAGCCGTATCGCATCGTTTGATGATGAGCTGGTTGGCGGCAAAGTCGGTACAATCAAAAAATTCGAAATTACCTATCCTAAAGACCACAATCCAGCGCAGCTCGCTGGCCAAGTAGTAGGTTACGAAGTCACTTTTAATAGCGTTGCAGAGCCCGTTTTGCCTAAAATTGACGCAGAATTTGCGAAAAGTTTGGGTGTTGATAATGGCGATATTGAAAAAATGCGTGCCGAAATCAAATTAAGTCTTGAACAAGAAGTAGAAAAACGCGTCAAAGCAAGAGTTAAAGAAGGTGTATTTCAGGCGCTGATTGCTGACGCTAAGTTAGAATTGCCGATGGCTTTGATACACGCTGAATCTAATCGATTGATGCAGATGACTGGACAAAACTTGTTGCAGCGCGGTATGGCTGCTAAAGATATACAGTTAGAGCCTACAATGTTTGCTGAGCAAGCTAAACGTAGCACAGCGCTGCGCTTGATTTTGAGTGAAATTGTAAACAACAACAATTTGCAAGCCAATGCCGACCAAGTGCGCGCAGTGGTAGATACTTTTGCTAATAGCTACGAAAAACCAAGCGAATTGGTAAGTTGGTACTACGCAGATGTAAAACGTTTGGATGAGCCAGCCGCTTTGGCGACCGAAGAAAATGTAGTGAATTGGGTGCTGGAAAAAGCTAAAGTGACTGCAACAAAAATTAAATTTGATGAGTTAATGGCTGGCCAATAAAGGCGGCACATAGAAGGTTGTAGGTTATGAGCGATTTTAATAGTATGCAAGAGAACAGTATGCAGACGCCGCAGGGCTTGGGATATATTCCTATGGTCATCGAGCAAAGTGGTCGTGGTGAACGCTCTTACGACATCTATTCACGTCTATTAAAAGAGCGCGTTATTTTTTTGGTAGGTCCAGTGAACGACATGACGGCCAATTTGGTGGTGGCGCAGCTATTGTTTTTGGAAGCTGAAAATCCAGATAAAGATATTTCGCTTTACATCAATTCTCCAGGCGGCTCAGTCACAGCAGGCATGTCAATTTACGATACGATGCAGTTTTGTAAACCCGACGTCAGCACTCTGTGTATTGGCCAAGCTGCAAGCATGGGCGCGTTCTTGTTAGCTGCTGGCGCAAAAGGCAAGCGTTTTAGTTTGCCTAACTCGCGCGTGATGATTCATCAGCCTTCTGGCGGTTTTCAAGGTCAATCGTCCGATATTCAAATTCAAGCTAAAGAAATTATGTACTTGCGTGAGAAATTAAACGCGATTTTAGCCAGCCATACTGGTAGAAGCCCAGAAGAGATTGACCGCGACACCGAGCGCGACAATTTTATGAGCGCGGAAGAATCGGTAAAATACGGCATGATCGACAAGGTGATTGCTAATCGTAGCGATGCGGCTTAATATAAAGTTGTTCAGTAAGATTTAAGGATTTAAATGGCCACTAAAGCCGAAGGTGAAAAGTTACTTTATTGCTCTTTTTGTGGAAAAAGCCAGCACGAAGTTAAAAAATTAATTGCAGGCCCCTCTGTATTTATTTGCGATGAATGTGTTGATTTGTGTAACGACATCATTAAAGAAGAGGTACAAAGCCTTACTGATATTAAGTCCACCGACAAGTCCCTGCCTACTCCGCAAGAAATTTGTGCCATTCTAGACCAGTACGTCATCGGCCAACTACACGCCAAAAAGAATTTATCGGTGGCAGTGTATAACCACTACAAGCGCCTTGGCCACAATCATATTTCAAAAAATACCGTGAAAGATGATGTGGAAATTCAAAAAAGTAATATTTTGCTCATCGGCCCAACGGGTTCTGGTAAGACTTTACTCGCGCAAACCTTGGCGCGCATGTTAGACGTGCCATTTGTGATGGCAGACGCGACCACCTTGACTGAAGCGGGTTACGTGGGCGAAGACGTTGAAAATATTATGCAAAAATTGCTGCAAAAATGTGATTACGACGTCGAAAAAGCGCAGCGCGGCATCGTGTATATTGATGAAGTAGATAAAATCTCACGTAAATCAGAAAATGCTTCTATTACCCGCGATGTGTCGGGCGAGGGCGTGCAACAAGCACTCTTGAAGCTCATCGAAGGCACTGTTGCTTCCGTGCCACCACAAGGCGGGCGCAAACACCCCAATCAAGAATTTGTACAGTTGGATACTACTAATATCTTATTTATCTGCGGGGGCGCGTTTGATGGTTTAGATAAAGTCATCCGCAGACGCTCTGAGAAAGGCGGTATTGGCTTTGGCGCAGAAGTAAAAAGCAAAGATGACGCGAATGACATTGGTGAAATATTGCGCGATGTTGAACCTGAAGATTTGATTAAATTTGGTTTAATCCCAGAGTTTATTGGTCGTTTGCCTGTGGTTGCGACATTAGAGACGCTAGATGAAGCAGCACTCATGACGATTTTAACTGAACCTAAAAATGCACTTACAAAGCAATACATTAAGCTATTTAAAATGGAAGGCGTTGATTTGGAATTCAGAGAATCCGCCTTGTTATTAATCGCCAAAAAAGCGTTAGAACGTAAAACTGGTGCGCGTGGTTTGCGCTCTATTCTAGAGCATTCGCTATTAGAAATTATGTACGACATTCCCTCAATCGAGAATTTGAGCAAAGTGGTGATTGATGAAGGTACGATTAAAGGCGAATCGCAACCTATTATGATTTATCAAAACGCGCCAAAAGTGGCCGAATCCGCTAGCTAAATAAGGCTGCTTGAGAATTTAGCGCCTCGTACCTTCCCTCACCTTAGCATAATACATAGCAAGGCTATTGCATTTAATAATGGGTGGTTTATAGTGTGTTTAAGCTATTATTTAATGATTTAGCCCTTGAAGTATCAAAGAATGTTCCCCACTTAAAAGCACGGGCTGTGGTTGCCGTGTGAATTTGAAAGTATTTTATGACTGAACAGACTTTGCCAGAAGATTTATCCCAAGCACAGCACGATATGATGCCGCTATTGCCTTTGCGCGATGTGGTGGTATATCCGCACTTGGTGATTCCGTTATTTGTAGGTCGTCCAAAATCAGTTAGGGCGCTCGAAATCGCATCTGATGGCAATAAGCAAATTTTACTAGTTGCACAAAGATCTGCCAATAAAGATGAGCCAGATGCCGATGATTTATACGATATTGGTACCATGGCAACCGTGTTGCAAATGTTGAAATTGCCCGATGGCACAGTAAAAGTGCTGGTAGAAGGCTTGTATCGCGTCCGTGTTTCTGAATTTGTAGAAACCGAAGAATGTTTTTTAGCTAAAGCTGAAAAAATAGCTGACCCAGAAGAGGATAATAGCGAGACAGAAGCTTTAATGCGCACGGTTTTCACGCAGTTTGATCAATACGTCAAACTCAACAAAAAAATTCCACCTGAAATTTTAACTTCACTTGCTACTATTAATGATGCTGGCCGTTTAGCCGATACTATTTCTGCGCACTTGACTTTGAAGGTAGAAGAGAAGCAAAAAATACTCGAGATGCTAAGCGTGACGGAGCGTTTGGAACATTTGCTACATTTGATGGAATCGGAAATTGATATTCTGCAAGTAGAAAAACGCATTCGTGGCCGTGTTAAACGTCAGATGGAGAAAAGTCAGCGTGAATACTATTTAAACGAACAAGTAAAAGCGATCCAAAAAGAGCTGGGCGAGCAAGACGAAAGCGTCGAAATGGACGAACTCGAGGCGCGCATTAAAAGTTCTGGCATGACCAAAGAAGCGCTTGCTAAGGTCAATGCAGAACTCAAAAAGCTTAAAATGATGTCGCCCATGTCGGCTGAGGCCTCGGTGGTGCGCAATTATGTGGATACTTTAGTTGGGCTGCCGTGGAAGAAAAAAACCAAAATCAGCAAAGATTTAAAAACCGCAGAAGAAATTTTGGATGCGGATCACTATGGTTTGGAAAAAGTAAAAGAACGCAT
>JANLWF010000266.1:0-4698 GCA_031364385.1 Methylotenera sp. | reverse complement strand
TAATGCTTAAGTGCTTCTCAAAATCATGGCCTAGTTTTATCCAGTCAAAATCATCCACCCCTGCATACAAGCTAAATTTTCGCGCATCATTCGCAACAGGCGCGCTAAACATGGCCAAACCAGCAGAGTCAGGGCCACGCTCTGTCATGCCGATAAGCATGGGTAGCATCAGTTCGCCAATTTGATCGCGCATTTTGGGGTTTCTCACCAATAAACCTACAATTCCACACATAATAGACTCCTTACAAAATACATTAATATTACAAAATCACTATTTGATTATTTAGAAAAATTCAACATAGCGCTTAATTTCCCAATCGGAAACATGACGCATGTATTCAATCCATTCCGCACGTTTTAGCGTTAAAAATTCACTGCTTAATCCATCACCTAGCGCGTCGCGAATGACCTTGTCAGCCTCAAGCGCATCTAGCGCCAAGTTGAGGTTTTGCGGCAAGATGCCAATTTTTTTCTCTTTCAACTGTGCGGCTGCGTAGTCATACAGATTGTCTCCATTGCCTTTGCCTGGGTCTAACTCGCGTTTAATGCCGTCTAGCCCTGCCGCTATTACCGCTGCCGTGGTCAAATAAGGGTTGCAGCCGCCATCGGGCAGGCGCAATTCTAAGCGGCCATAAGGAATTCGCACCATCGTTGAGCGATTATTGTTGCCATACGATATGTAAGCAGGCGCCCAAGTCGCGCCCGTAAGCGATTGCCCAACCACCAAACGCTTGTAAGAATTGACCGTGGGCGCAGCCAGCGCACAGATAGCGGGCGCGTGCGCCAGCAAACCGCCAAGAAAGTGATACGCCAATTTAGATAAACCATGACCCGTTTTATCTGAATCGTCTTGGAACAGCGTTTTTTTGCCGTCGCCAATCGACATGTGCATGTGCATACCATTACCAGGACGGTTGCTAAAGGGTTTGGGCATAAGCGAGCAAATCATGCCATGCGAATTGGCAATCTCGCTGGCAGCCATTTTGAACATGATAAAATCATCCGCACTTTTTAGGCAATCGGCGTAAGTATAGTTGATTTCAAACTGGCCGTTAGCGTCCTCATGGTCGATTTGATATACGTCCAAACCCGCCGCCAGCAAGGATTCTGTCAATTCTTCAAGAAAAGCTGATTGGCGCGTAATGCCCTTGTAATCGTAACAAGGCTTGGCCAGCGTGTCGGTGTCATCCATTGGCTGAATCGTGCCATTTTCATCGCGATGTAGCAACGAAAACTCTGGCTCAAGCCCAGTGTAAAGTGTCCAACCGTTCTTACTTAAGCGCTCAATTTGGCGCTTCAACACCACACGCGAGTCATATTCATACGGCTTGCCATTGACATGGCCATCGCAGACAATGCGCGCGTACCCTGGCTGCCAGGGGATTAGAGTGAGCGTGGATAACTCGCCTACCGCCATATAATCTGGACCATTCGGTGCAATGCCCATGCCCCAAATTGCGCCACCTGCAAAGCCAGCGCCCGCAGTGAGTATATCTTCAAGATGTGCGGCTGGCACAGATTTCACCTTCGCCACGCCATGAATATCCACAAACTGCGCCAAGATGTATTTAGCGTTATTATCTTTTAAAAACTTTTTTGCTTCTGCTAATGTTTTCATTTATTGCTCCCCGATAATCTAATTAATCACTGGAAACCTCACCCCTGTACCATTTAATTCGCACCACCTAATTCAACCGCAATTTCTGCCAAAGTATGTGTCATAAACGCTGCGTAAGTGCCGTCACACCATAATCTATACACCGTTTCGCCACTTAAGGCTTGACGCAATACGGTAGCCGAAATGCCCGCTACTTGCGTCATCACTACGTCATTATTTGCCAGCGCTGTTTCACGTAAATCGAGCGCGCATAGCTCAGACAATAAATCACGCACACCGCTACCAGCCAATAGATATGAAGCATCTGCGCGTGGTACTTTATAGACGTTTGGCTCGCGCAGTGTATCAGCGTGCAGCTTTTTACAGGTTTCGCCTCCAACTTGATCTTCAATTAAAAATTCTGTCGAACCCAATCGCATCACCAGTGTTTCTCCACTCAACACCCAAGAATTAGGCTGGTCTGGAACCTTTACCCCGTGCTTAGCCAACCAAGTCACAGCTTGTGCACCCTTTACGCCGTAACGCGCTAGGCTGCTTACATCAGTTATGCGCAACTTTTGCATCAAGCTTCCTTTGAGCTCTTAAAAAACGGTGTTTCTACCACGGTTGCTGTCACCAACGCCCCATTATCAGTGCGTATTTGGAACGTAGTGCCGACGGCTTTTTTCGCGGGATTTACATAAGCCAGACCAATATGCTGGCCGATGAATTGACTAAAACTAATACTGGTGACGCGACCTTCAATGTCCTTGCCGTCTATCACCAAATTGCATTCCAGCGGTAGTTCGCCCGCAAGGTCTTCTGCTAAGGTAAACGCCACCAGTTGCTTTCTAAGTGGGCGCTTGCTCAAAATGCTTAAACTTCTTTGACCAATAAAATAAGGCTTATCTATCTTAAGTGCCCATTCCGCGCCTATTTCAAACGGATTAGTCAAACCATCGGTATCGACACCTGGCATAAAATGCCCCATTTCCAGCCGTAGCAAACGCTGTGCCTCAATGCCAAATGGCCGTAAATCATAAGGCTTGCCAGCTTCAATCAAGGCGCTCCACACTTGTGGTGCTTGCGCCATGGGGATATGCAGTTCATACGACAAATCTGACACAAAGGCGACGCGTATCACTCGTGCTGGCACGCCTGCAATGCTGCATTCACGGACTTGGCTGATGGGAAAAGCTTCCACAGACAAATCCAGTTGAGTTAATTGCGCCAAAATTTTACGCGCGCTAGGCCCTGCGACATTAATCGCGCCAAATGCGCCTGTGACATTCACCAAGCCAATATCCAGCTGCCACATTTGCTGGCAACGTTGCATTTCGCGGTACACCAGAGCAGCATTGGATGTGCCGATGGAAAGATAAAACAACTCATCCGCCAAGCGACTGGCAATACCGTCATCCACCACTACACCAGATTCGTCTAGCAGCATGACATAGTGGCAAGTGCCCACTTTTTGGCTAGCGTATTTTCCCGTAAAAAATCGTTCTAAAAATTCGGCCGCATCTGCGCCGTGCACTTCTACTTTGCCGAATGAGCTAGCATCGATAATACCCGCTGTTTCACGTACCGCTAGCGCTTCGGCTTGAATTGCATCTTCTTTGGATTGATGTGTTTGCGGGTAATACGCTACGCGCTTCCAAGCGCCAACCTCGGTAAACACCGCTCCATGCGCCACGTGCCAATCGTGTAACGTCGTTAATCTATGCGGATGAAAACCACGACCTGCTAAATGGCCAATCGGCGTGGGGTGAAAAAACGGGCGCGAAGTAGTAGTGCCGATTTTTTCGACAGGCAAGCCACGAATTTTTGCGAGAATACGAATCGCATTCATATTGGAATGCTTACCTTGGCTGGGACCCATGCCCACCGTGGTAAATCGCTTCATCAGCTCGATATTATCAAAGCCTTCTTTTGCGGCGTTTTCAAAATCCTTTATCTGAATATCTTCGTCAAAATCGACAAAGTTTTTACCTTTTGGGTGTGCAACCATAGGATAAGCGTGGCTGGAAGATCTGCCGATATGCTTTTCAATGCTGATTTCAGCCGCAGGCCGCCCCAAATAACGCAGTGCAGCGTTGGCAGCACGCGCGCCATCTTGCAGGCGTTGCGCTAAATCGAACACACCATTCACTTTGCCTGCTGCAAAAATACCTTCGGGCAAACGATTTGGCACAAATTGTTGTACTTCGTCATCAAACTGCATACCCGTGCCCGCTTGATACAACAAGGCGGCAGCGGGTGCCCAGCCTGCACTTATACTAATGCCATCGCATTCAATGGTGATGCTATTTTCAGTCAGCGCAACATTATTTTTGGCGTCGTAAGCGCAAATTACCGCGCCACGCACACTTGATTTATCAGATGTCGCCAAAGCCTCGTAAACGCAATGGCCTGCATAGACTATCACGCCGCGTTTAGTCAGATCTACCGCGTAAAGACCGCCATTGCTGCCAACGCGTAAATCTACCAGCGCTAACACCTCGCTGCCAGCCTCTATCAAATCAAGCGCCACGCGATAACCATAATCGTTAGCGGTAAACACAATGCCTTTGTTGAAAGGTCGTACGCCGTAGCGATAGATAAGGCGTTGCGCGGCTGAACCGAGCATGATGCCAGGCAAATCATTGTATCTAAACACAGGTGGCTGCTCAATTGCGCCGCTCGCCACCACCACCGCAAGAGCTCGCACTTTGCTGATACCGCCCGCCGCTACGATTGGGATAAGATGATCTGGGTAATAACCCGCTGCGTAAGCGCCTGTACGCACTGTAATATTAGGCAAGCTTTCAACCTTTTTAAGCAATTCCTCACCATACTCTGCTGTGACTTTATGGCCGCCATGGTCGTAACTTAAGCTACCGCCAAGATGTCGATTTTCATCGACAATGGTTACTTCTAAACCTGCTTTTGCAGCCTCATAAGCCGCGTTGGTTGTTTCCATATTGGGAGCGCATGATTCGCAAGGCCGCAGGTTTAGGCGTTACAAATTTTAATTTCCCACGTATTACAAAACCTAAGCTGCATACTCATTGCGATTTGCTCGTTGTGGGTGCTGGAGCGGCTGGCCTAACAGCGGCTTA
>JANLWF010000368.1:0-1607 GCA_031364385.1 Methylotenera sp. | reverse complement strand
TTGGAAGAAAATTAAAAATACCGCACTTAAAAATGTAAAACCAACGACTTTTCAAAAAATTTACGGCTCGGACAGCGATTTACGCGCCGTGCGCATTGCCAAGCAAAACCTAGACGAGGCGGGCTTGCTAGAGGCAGTGCAACTCAACCAAGTGAATATCACCGAGGTAATCCCACCAAGTGACAGCGGCGTGCTGGTGGCTAATCCGCCGTATGGGGTGCGCATTGGCGAGGATGAAGAGTTGGCTTTACTGTACCCAAAAATGGGCGAAGCGCTAAAACGTAAATTCGCAGGCTGGAATACTTACTTTTTAACCAATGATTTACGCCTGCCAAAGCTGATGCGCCTTACACCCAGCAAGCGTACGCCCTTGTTTAACGGGCCATTGGAATGCCGGTTATTTGAAATTAAAATGGTGGCTGGCAGTAACAGAAAGTAAGCCGAGTGCTGAGAGTTAAGAGCCGAGGGTAAAACATATGATGAATAAACAAGACTCCTTAGAAATATTACGTAGCCGCATCAACACGTTTGTAACCGAGCGCGATTGGGCACAATTTCATACGCCTAAAAATTTGGCGATGGCGATGATTGTCGAAGCGGCAGAGTTAGTTGAGCAATTTCAATGGGATACGCCACAAGAAAGCCAGCAACTCTCACTCGAAAAACGTGAAGCGGTGGCACATGAGCTGGCGGATACGTTTGTTTATTTACTGCGTATTGCCGAAGTGTTAGAGATTGATTTGATTGACGCGACTAATAAAAAAATTGAATTGAATGCACTGAAGTACCCCGTGGATAAAGCCCGTGGCAGCAATGCCAAATATACCAAGTATTTGTAGGGTTTGTAGGAGCGACGCCCCTGTCGCGATTTTGAAAGTAATCGGCACGATCGTGCCACCCACAAAAAAGCCAGCATAAGCTGGCTTTTTTAATTAGAACAAACTATTTCAATGCTGCAAGTGCTGCATCGTAGTTAGGTTCGTTAGCAATTTCTGGTACTAATTCTACGTGTTTAACTACATTGTTTTCGTCCAACACCATCACAGCGCGCGCGCACAAGCCTGAAAGCTTGCTAGTGAATAGTAATACGCCATAATTCATTAAAAAGTCACGGCCACGCATGCTCGATAAATTCACCACATTTTCGATGCCTTCAGCGGCGCAAAAGCGCGTTTGCGCAAATGGTAAATCAGCAGAAATATTGATCACTACCGTGTTATCTAAACTTGCAGCGTGCTTGTTAAATGCGCGAATCGACGCGGCGCAGGTCGGTGTATCTACGCTAGGGAATATATTCAGTACTTTGCGTTTGCCAGCATAGGTATCAAGCGTAACGTCGGCCAATGCTTTATCCACTAAGGTGAAGTTTGGTGCGGTGCTGCCTATTTTGGGTAAATTTCCAGCAACATCAACTGGATTGCCTTTGAGCGTAACTGAGCTAGACATGGTGTTTTCCTTTTCTGATTTTAAACTGCTTCTGATTCTATAACAATAGTAGCTATCATAAAACAAAAAGCGCCTGTTTAGAACAGGTGCTTTCGATTTAGGACAATAAAATTTGAAAAATTGTGTAAAAGTTAAGCCAAAAGGTTCTCGCTTAAATAACC
>JANLWF010000350.1:0-1894 GCA_031364385.1 Methylotenera sp. | reverse complement strand
TGGCGCTTGCACGCCAAGCCCTAAAAAGCTTAAGCCCGATTCCATGAGCACCGCACCCGCCACGCCTAACACGCTGCTAACGATAATGGGCGTGAGGCTGTTGGGTAATAAATGCGTAAAGATAAGCCGCGCGTCTTTTGCGCCCAAAGTGCGTGAAGCCTGCACAAACTCGCGTCCGCTTAAGCTTAGAAACTCTGCGCGCACTAGGCGAGTCACGCCCATCCATGAGGTGAGTCCAATCACAATCATGACGTTAATAATTGATGGTGTTAAAAAGGCAATGACAGCGAGGATTAAAAAGAAGCTGGGGATAGAGAGCATAACATCGACCAAGCGCATGATGACGGTATCGACCCAGCCACGATAATAACCTGCTATTGCACCTAAAACTATACCAATCACAGTAGAAATTCCTACTGCGACCAAGCCTACCAACAAGGAAATACGGCCACCATAGAGCATGCGCGTTAATACATCGCGCCCAAGGCCATCTGTGCCCATCCAATGTTGCATGGATGGCGCGAGCAATATGGCTTTCACGTTAATGTCATCTGGATGGTAGGGCGCAATAATGGGCGCGAGCATGGCCAATAAAAATATGCAGACAATAATAATGAAACCCGCTTTGGATAAAGGGTTTGATAACACTTTTAAGAGTAAATTTTTGTTCATGTGCTGGTTTCTTATGCTAGCCTTTAACCACGCCACGCCGCACGCGCGGATCAGCCCATGCGTAGGCAATATCAGCGATTAAATTGCCGATTAAAGTAAGTGCAGATCCTATGGTTAAAATGCCCATAATCACAGGAAAATCGCGCATCATGACACTATCAAAAAATAACTTTCCCATGCCAGGAATGGCGAAAATAGTCTCGGCGATGACCGAGCCGCCAATTAAGCCAGGTATTGATAAGCCAACAATGGTGATAAGCGGCAGCAAAGCATTCCTAAGTGCGTGGGTGTAAACGACTTTATGCTCGCTTAGGCCCTTAGCCCTAGCTGTAGTGATGTAATCTTGATACAGCACGTCCAACATACCATTTTTTACAAATAGTGTAATGCCAGCCAAGCCAGTCACCGATGGAATAAGGACAGGCAAAATTAGGTGGCTGATAGAATCTTTAAGTTTGCCCCAAGTATCTAAGTTGTCATAATTTAGGCTATGCAGCCCAGAAATGGGTAGCCAGTTGTTCATCACGCCAAGCCAATACATGAGCAATAAAGACAACCAAAAACCAGGAATCGAAAAACCAATAAAATTGAATAACGTAATTGATTTATCTTGCCAGCCCATATACTTTCGTGCAGCGATAATACCCAGCGGTATCGCCAGCGTCAGCGTGATGATTAAACCCAAAATATTAATCATTAAAGTGATGGGTAAAGCCTCTTGAATCATACCTTTGGTTACGTTGCCATCTTTATCAGTGGTTTGCCAAAATACAGGTTTTTGGTGACTTGCGAAGGAATTGCCAAAATCCAACGTGGCCATGCGCTTCATCCACAAGCCATATTGCACGATAACGGGTTTGTCTAAGTTGTACATTTCACGCAGTTTCTGGCGCGACTCTTCACTGGCTTTTGGATTAAATGATGCCTCATTATTAGTAATGTCTCCAGGTGCTAAGTGCATGATAAAGAACGATATTAAGCTGATACCTATCAGTAAAGGAATCATCCACAATACGCGTTTGATAAGATATTTCAGCATGCTAATTCGCGCTCATTTCCGTTCTACCAGACTCAGGCCGCCGCAAAGTCTCAGGAATATACCAATCATACGAGTTCCAGCCCACGCCCGCAGGCGGAGCAGGGTTGTCGATGCCTTTAACGCGCTTGTGTATCGCGGTCAGGCCATAGCCTGCTGACAAATACACAATCGGGCTATCTTCTA
>JANLWF010000255.1:0-4986 GCA_031364385.1 Methylotenera sp. | reverse complement strand
CAAAATTAGCGTCTAATCGTGCCGCCAAAGCACTAATTTCATGCGCTTCGATGGCTAAAACGCTGCGTGCCAGCTCTAAAGTGCATGGCTTGGCGTGGGCGTCGGGTGCATGTGCGCGATCTGATTGTAGTAATGTGGGTGACATATACTTCCAGTATAAAAGGGAATGCATCAGTAATAAAGCTAAAAACGAGACTTTTTGAGTAAAATGTTAAAAGTAGGCACAATTTTTGCCTTATGCTCTTAATTAAACAGTAATTCGACAAAATAATTTAGAAAAAACCAATTAAATGTTTGATTCTTTAACTAGTGTATTACTTCTTCTAACAAGCTCCGTACTGGCGGTTGCGCTGTTCCGCGCTATGCGTTTACCCGCCATGCTGGCTTATTTTGTGGTGGGCGTGCTGTTTGGCCCATTTGCATTAGATTTATTGCCCAGCACTGAATCAAGCCGCCATGTGGCAGAGTTCGGCATTGTGTTTTTAATGTTTAGTATTGGCTTAGAGTTTAGTTTGCCCAAGCTTTACGCCATGCGTAAAACTTTGTTTGGTTTGGGCGGCTCGCAGGTGCTCATTACCTTGGCTGTGACCATGCTGCTAGGCTGGCTGGCAGGGTTAAGCTTGCAAACCGCGTTTGTGATTGGCAGCGCACTCACCATGTCGTCTACAGCCATTGTTTCCAAAATTTTAATGGAGCGTGTCGATTTAAACTCGCGTCATGGCCGTTTAAGCATCGGCATTTTATTGTTTCAAGATTTAGCGGTAATTCCCATTTTGGTGCTGATTCCCGCACTTGGCGCACATTCTGGCAACTTAGGGTCAACTTTGGGTTTGTCATTGATTAAATCTGCGGTGTTGCTATTTGTGCTGTTTAAATTTGGCAAAACTATTATCAATTATTGGTTCGGATTGGTTGCAGGGCAGCGCTCGCGCGAGTTGTTTGTGATGAACGTGCTTATGATTACGCTATTGCTGGCGGCTGCCACTAAATTGGCTGGGCTATCTTATGCGCTGGGCGCGTTTATTGCGGGCATGTTGATTTCTGAAACGCGCTACCGCTACCAAGTCGAATCCGACATTGCCTCGTTTCGCGATATATTGCTGGGGCTGTTTTTTATCAGTGTCGGCATGCTGCTCGATTTTAATTACCTAGTAAATCATATTGGCTTAGTGCTAGGTTTACTGCTAGCTTTTGTGATGTTTAAAGCTTTCGTGGTGGCTGCTTTAACGCGTGTTTTTGGCTTTGAAATTGGCGTGGGCATTCGCACAGGCATTATTTTGGCGCAAGCGGGTGAGTTCAGTTTTGTTATTTTGGCATTGGGTTTAGAGCAAAAATTAATTGGCGGTAACGATCTGCAATTGGTGCTGGCGGCTTCGCTCATTTCCATGGTCATCGCACCGTTTATTATTCAATACAATGGCCGCATTGCGCGCAAATTGGTTAAAAGTTACACGCGCAACAGTAGCCAAGTAGTGGAAGAGCTTGATGGCGTGGCGAAATATTTAAAAAACCACGTCATCATTTGTGGTTACGGACGTAGTGGTCAGTATCTTGGGCGCTTTTTAAGAGAAGAAAATATCCCTTTTATTGCGCTAGATATTGACCCCACGCGCGTGCACGAAGCCGCAGCGGCAGGGCAACATGTGATGTATGGCGATGCAGGGCGGCGCATTGTGCTAGAAGCCGCTGGTGGCGCGCGTGCCAAGGCACTCATCGTAAGCTATTCTGACATGCGCGCTAGCATGAAAGTGCTGCACGTGGCGCAAGAAGCTTACCCTGATTTACCCGTGATTGTGCGCACCTACGACGAAACGCACATGGATGAGTTTAGAGATGCGGGTGCGACAGAAGTGGTACCAGAAGTGCTGGAAGGCAGTCTTATGCTGGCTTCTCACGCGCTTGTTTTATTGGGTATTCCGCTCAATCGCGTGGTAAAACGTATTCGCTTATTTAGGGAAGAGCGTTACAAAATGTTTAAAGGTTACTTCCATGGTGTTTCAGATATGGATGTGGCGAACGAGCAGCGAGTTAGATTGCATTCGGTTGAAATTAACAATGACTCACACGCCAAAAACCTGCGTTTAGACCACATCGATTTAGCGAGATTTAATGTGGAAGTGCAATTAATACGCCGCCCTAATATGCTGGAAGACATCCATCCGCGTGATGATATTGTCTTAGCAGCAGGCGATGTACTGGTGCTTTTCGGCAGCCCACAAAGTTTAATCGCAGCAGAAATTTACTTGATCTCTGGTAAGTGATAGGTTTAAATAATTGGCTAAACACGTGATTGTAGTTGGCGGCGGCATTATGGGCTGCTTAACCGCAATGCAGCTGGTTGAGCACGGCTGTAGCGTCACCATCGTAGAGCGCAACCAAATCGCCGCCCAAACCTCAGGTGAATCAAGCTGGGCAGGCGCGGGCATACTTTTTCCGCTATTGCCATGGATGTACAAAGACGCAGTGAACCAACTCGCCATGGCAGGCGCAAAGCTATACCCCGCCTTGTGCAAACGCTTGTTAGAAGAAACGGGAATTGACCCTGAATATAGTCAGAGCGGGTTGCAAATTTTACCGACTTTTGATGAGAAGGCTGCCGTTAATTGGTGCGCACAATATCAAATACCAGTGGTTAAAAATAGCAATGGTTTGTTCTTGCCAACAATAAGTCAAGTTCGCCCACCGCACTTACTGCAAGCCCTAAGGCAATTATTAATTCAACAAGGTGTTAAATTAGTTGAAAATACACAACTTGAACCGCTTAAAAATATTGATTTTATAGCTGGCTGGAGAACCAATAGCGGTGCGGTACTTGAGGCAGATGCTTATGTAGTCACATCAGGCGCCTGGAGCTTTGAATTGCTAAAAGAAACTGCTGCAAACCTCAACATAAAACCCATGCGCGGGCAGATTTTGCTCTACGATAATGTTTCAGAAAAGCCAGAAAACATCATTTACAGCAACGGCTTTTACCTAGTGCCACGCCGTGATGGTTTGCTGCTAGCAGGCAGCACGCTAGAAGATGTAGGTTTCGATACACGCACTACAATTGAGGTTAAACAAGACTTAAAAACCAAAGCCGAAAGCATTTTACCCAGCTTAAAGCACGCCACCATACGCAAGCACTGGAGCGGCCTGCGGCCAGGTACACCCGATAACTTACCAACCATTGCCGCACATCCAACCATTAAAAATCTTTATTTAAATACGGGGCATTTTCGGTATGGCTTAACGATGGCACCTGCGAGTGCGGAGCGCATAGCGAATTTGTTGTATAACTAATTGTTGTTTTTTTCTAGTTCAAGAATCTCATTATTCTGAACAAGCCATTTTTCAAGCTTTTCGTATGCCTTAGGCCAGTGTTGGTTGTATTCCTCGTCCATTGTTTTAAGACAGTTTTCGATTAATGCAAGTTGAGATGTATCAAATAGTTCTACCCATCTGTTTTTAAATTCAGTTTTGTAGTTAATTTTATCTACTTTTGAGTACACCATACAAACACCATCGAAATTGGGGTGAGCACTTTCTGATAATGAGTTATATATATTGATAATGCCAGAATACCGCTCCTCGCATTTATTAAGAACACTTAAAATGTTAATAGATTCTGATTCAGTAAACTGATTTTTAGAACCAAACATTAGCCGATTTGTAACTTCTACAAATTGCCAGAAAGAAACCTCCCCTTCAATTACAGCTTCTGTTTTTTGATTGAGATAAATGAGAATTCCAAGAGTTTCAATTGCGCTTCGTATCAGTAACCGTGAGCCTAGAATATGTTTTTGTCTAAGTAGATATGCCGCTTGAGACATCAGGTCTACAAATCTCCATATAAGAGCTTCTCTAAGAACAATGCTGCAATATGTGACTTTCCACTTATGTGCGGTCTCGTTTCTGGTAATAAGTCCAGCTAACTCAACTTCCTGACAAAGGTTTTTTTGCCAGACATTTAAAAGTGTTTCTAATTGGCTTAGTTGCATTTATGTTTTAAACTTATTTTTCCGTATCCGCTGGCGCATCAATATTCTCAAGCGCTTTTTGATTTTCTGCCACCAGCGCTTCAGCAGCTTTAATATCATTCGTTGCTTTATCAATAATGGTTTTTGGAATTGCGCCAACCTCCGCTGACGCTTGTTTTTGTTGTTCGCAGGCGGCTAATGTAAATGCGCAAAGTGCAAAAATTGCGCATTTGAGTAAATATTTGTACATCATTATTATCCTAAAAAAGAGAAAATCAGCAAGTCGCAATGAGCGTGCCTAGCAATGTAAATGCGGGTGAGATAAGTGGCGATTTCATCCACATCTCGATAACGGCAATGGCGAAGTAGCCATGCTAACGGCTGCCTTATGATTCGTCAAATAGTAAAGCAATGGATTAAAAGTAGTGAACTAACACTAAGCCAGAACCCCAGTTTGGGCTGGCATTGCTAAAGCCGCCAAGCACATAAAAGTTTACTTTATTGTTGTTGTTGACTCGATAGTTAACATAGGCTGAGGCTTCTTGCGCGTTATCAGAAAATTTGGTAGTTTTTTGTTGCCAATCGTAACCAATACCCACGTTAAAGCTGTCGTTAATTCGGTAATCTGTGCCTATAGAGCTAGACCAAACATTTTTTAAATTGAAGCCTTTGGGGTCGCCCCTCCATTTGAAGCCAACATTCCAATACGGTGACCAATCACCAAATGACTGAAATATTTCGGCGTTTAAACCAAAATCTGTTTTGCCAGTACCTAGAAATTTGTCTTCATCCGCAGTAGGGATTTTGACTTTAGCGCTCACATCTAATCCAGCGGGGTACTTTCTCTCATCTAAAAGATTGAAGGTGCCTGCGATGTTGATATCGCCTATGCCTTCTTCGGTAACCCTTTTGGCTGAGGTGGCGTTACCAGTACCAATAAAATCACCTTCTGGTGTCACAAAGTTTGGGCTGGTTACCCTTAGGTAAGAAGTAGAGGCGCGTATGTTCCAAGTGTCAGTCCTATATT
>JANLWF010000239.1:0-4708 GCA_031364385.1 Methylotenera sp. | reverse complement strand
ATATCCACGCCCTCTCTGGCGTATTCGTATAAAGCTTTTCCTTCATGCTTTAAGGCTGAATACATAGGTGGAATTTGCGAGATTTCGCCTATAAATTGCTGGCTAGCGGCTTGAAATTGGCTTTGCGAAACTTTAACTGGGGCGGTTGTTAGCACTTTGCCTTCTGCATCGCCAGTGGTGGTGGTTGCACCCAATTGAATGGTTGCAAAGTAAGTTTTATCAGCATCGGTAACATATTGTGCAAACTTAGTCGCTTCGCCCAAGCAAATTGGCAGCAAGCCAGTGGCCAGTGGGTCTAAGGTGCCTGTGTGGCCTGCTTTCGCGGCTTGATACAGCCATTTTACTTTTTGTAAGGCTTGATTAGATGAAAAATCGAGTGGTTTATCGAGTAATAAAACACCGTTGATGTTTCTTTTAATGCGTTTGAATTGCAATTTAGATTAAATAAAATTTGAGTAACATAAACGTTGTTTAGGATTTATCTGTTTCATTAGACTCATCTAATTTATTGTCTGAGGCACGCGCAGCATCAATTAACTGCGACATTTTCATGCCGATATCAATGGAGGCATCATAGACAAAATGCAATTGCGGAACCGTTCTAAGCAACATGCGCTTGGCCACTTGCGTGCGCAAAAAGCCTGCAGATTTCTCTAAGCCATTTTGCAGGCTTTCGCTGGGTTTGGCCGCGCTGTAAAAAATCTTGGCGTGCGCCATGTCGCCTGTGACCTCAACCGCCGTCACCGTCACCATGCCTACGCGCGGATCTTTCACCTCAAACTGTAACAAATCCGCCAACTCGCGCTGCATTTGCTCGGCAACTCTGGTCGCTCTAGAAAATTCTTTAGCCATTAGAGCGTTCGAGCAACCTCTACCATCTCGTAAACTTCTAAAATGTCACCGATTTCAATGTCATTATAGTTTTTCAGAGATAATCCGCATTCAAAGTTGTTTTTAACTTCTTTCACGTCGTCTTTAAAGCGTTTTAATGAATCTAATTCGCCCGTGTGAATAATCACGTTGGCACGCAATACCCGTACTTTTGAGTTGCGCTTAATCATGCCATCTTGCACATAACAGCCAGCAATTGCGCCCACTTTAGAGATGCGAAACACTTCGCGAATTTCTACGGTGCCAATCATGCTTTCTCTTTGCTCTGGTTTCAACATGCCGCCCAGCGCCGCTTTTACTTCGTCAACTGCTTCGTAAATAATATTGTAATAGCGCACATCGACGGCCAAGTTCTCAATCAATTTGCGCGAGCCTGCATCGGCACGCACACTAAAGCCGATTAATACCGCGCTAGAGGCGCTGGCTAAATTCACATCAGACTCAGAAATTGCACCCACGCCAGTGTGGATAATCTTAACTTTAACTTCTGCCGTAGAAAGCTTCTGTAAGCTTGTCGCTAGTGCTTCGTAAGAGCCTTGTACGTCAGATTTAATAATTAGATTAAGCGTTTGCACTTCACCTTCGGTCATTTGATCGAACATGTTTTCAAGCTTGGCGGCTTGTTGTTTAGCTAACTTCACATCGCGGAACTTGCCAGCGCGGAAGTTTGCAATCTCGCGTGCTTTACGCTCATCGTTCAGCACAATCACTTCTTCGCCCGCGCTTGGCACATCAGATAAACCTAAAATTTCAACTGGAATCGATGGTCCAGCTTCTTTAATATCGTTGCCAGCCTCATCCAACATGGCGCGCACACGGCCAAATGTAGTGCCCGCTAAAATCATATCGCCACGGCGTAATATGCCAGATTGCACCAAAACAGTGGTGACTGAACCACGGCCTTTATCAAGCCTGCCTTCAATCACCAAACCTTTAGCAGGCGTGTTTTTAGGCGCTTTTAACTCTAAAATCTCAGCTTGCAACAATACCGCCTCTAGCAAGCCATCAATGCCTTTACCTGTTTTGGCAGATACTTCGCGGAACATCACTTCGCCACCAAACTCTTCAGGCACCACTTCTTGAGCTACTAACTCCATTTTTACACGCTCTGGCTCAGCACCTGGCTTGTCAATTTTGTTAATCGCCACCACTATTGGCACACCAGCCGCTTGGGCATGGTGAATCGCCTCAATCGTTTGTGGCATTACGCCATCATCGGCAGAAACTACCAAAATCACCACGTCAGTGGCTTTTGCACCGCGTGCACGCATGGCGGTAAACGCCTCGTGGCCTGGTGTATCTAAGAAAGTCACCATACCACGCGGTGTTTCAACGTGATACGCGCCAATATGCTGCGTAATGCCGCCCGCTTCGCCAGAAGCCACACGACTTGCGCGGATGTAATCCAATAATGAGGTTTTACCATGATCGACGTGACCCATCACGGTGACAACTGGCGGGCGCGATTCTAAAATCGCCTCAGCATGTTCAGCTTCTTCTAAGAAAACATCAGGATCATTAGGTGCGGCCGCCTTGGCAGTATGTCCCATTTCTTCAACCAAAATTATGGCCGTTTCTTGGTCCAGCACTTGGTTAATCGTCACCATCATGCCCATGCCCATCAGCACTTTAATCACTTCTGCTGCTTTAATCGACATTTTATGCGCTAATTCGGCCACGGTAATGGTTTCTGGCACTAGCACATCATGCACCACTGGCTCAGTTGGCGCATTAAATGCGTGTTCCTGATCCTCATCGTGATGTGATTTATGCTTACCTTTAGGTGAGCGCCAGCCTTGGCCAGCCGTAGTGTCACCGCGCGTTTTTAAACCACGTTTTTTGCTTTCTTTATCGTTCCAATCTTTATTAGTGCCTTTGCTGCCTTTTTTAGCATCTTTCAAGGCGGGTTTTGCAGCTCCTTCTTTAGCAACAGGCTTGTGTAGCGTGCCTTCTGAGAGTTTTGCAGTTTTGGCTTTTGCTGCTTCTGCATCGGCTAATTTTTTAGCTTCATCATCTATGCGACGCTGCACCATTTCTTGTTTTTTACGCACATCTTCTGCTTGCATTGATGCCAAAGTCGCATGACGTTTGGCCTCATGCTCGCGCATGGCAATTTGTTCTGGCGTTAATACTTGTTTTTTAATCGTTGTCGATTTTACTTCTGCTATAGCAGCTACAGGCGCTTCTAAGGCAACAGGAATCTCTTTAACAGCTTCTTTCGCAACATCAATCGCCACCTCAACAACAGGCACTTCGACAACTGGCTCTATTGGTAAAGCTTCTTCAACAATTGGTGCTAAAGGTGCGGGTACTGGAGCTGACAACGGAGCAATTTCTTCAATCTCATCTTCAGTGTGCACTAACACGCGTTTTTTGCGTACTTCTACTTGAATGGTGCGCGCCTTGCCCATGCTGTCGGTTTTTTTAATTTCCGTGCTAGATTTACGTGTAAGTGTAATTTTATTTTTTGGCGCTTGATCCGCGCCATGTTCTTTACGCAGATATCCCAGCAAAGCAGATTTATCAGCTTCTTCTAGCCTGTCTTCAACAGCAGATTTTACTACGCCAGCACTTTTAAGCTGCTCTAGCAGCAAGGCGGTAGGCAGCCCTAGCTCTGCGGCGAATTGTGCGACGGTTGTTTGTGCCATTTTACTGTTCCTATCTTTCCTTTTGGGTCTCTCGACTTTTTCTATCTTATGCTTATTTAAACCAAGGCGCACGCGCGGTCATAATCAAGGTTTTAGCGCGTTCTGCATCCATACTAGTCAGCTCTATCAACTCATCTACTGCCAACTCGGCTAAATCTTCCATTGTAGGAACGCCCTTAGAAGCCAATAGGTGTGCCGTTTTTTCATCCATGCCTTCCATGCCTAACAACTCGGCTGAAGCTTCTTCTACTTTCTCTTCTTTGGCAATGGCTTCTGTTAGTAATGCAGCGCGAGCACGTGAACGAAGCTCATTAATTGTATCTTCGTCAAATGCGTCTATCTCGGCCATCTCAGCCAAGGGCACATAAGCAATTTCTTCTAGTGTGCTAAAGCCTTCTTGCACTAAAATATCGGCCACTTCTTCATCCACATCGAGCTTTTCCATAAACAATTGGCTTACGTTAGAGTATTCGGTTTGATTTTTTTCAGCCGCTTGCTCTTCGGTTAGAATGTTCAAGGTCCAGCCTGTTAATTCAGAAGCTAAGCGTACGTTTTGACCACTACGACCAATGGCCAATGCCAATTGCTCTTCGTTCACAACTACGTCCATGCTGTGTGCATCTTCATCGACAACGATAGAAGAAACCTCAGCTGGTGCCATCGCGTTGATCACAAACTGTGCTGGCTCCATGCTCCACAACACAATATCCACGCGCTCACCAGCCAATTCACCAGTCACCGCCTGCACACGCGAACCGCGCATACCCACGCAAGTGCCCACTGGGTCTAAGCGTTGATCATTCGTTTTAACCGCGATTTTAGAGCGTAACCCAGGGTCGCGTGCAGCCGCTTTAATTTCTAGCAAACCTTCTTCAATTTCTGGTACTTCTAGTTCAAATAAACGCTGTAAAAATTCAGGCGCGATGCGCGACAAAATTAATTGTGGGCCACGGCCACCACGCTCAATACGCGACAAATAAGCACGCACGCGGTCGCCCACGCGTAAATTTTCTTTTGGAATCATCGCTTCACGCGGCAGCAAGCACTCAAGACGGCCAACCTCAATCAGCGCATTACCTTTTTCCATGCGCTTAATCACGCCTGTAACTAAGTTTTCATTACGCGCTAAAAAGTCTTCTAAAATTTGCTCGCGCTCAGCTTCGCGCACT
>JANLWF010000231.1:0-2794 GCA_031364385.1 Methylotenera sp. | reverse complement strand
TTTTCTCAACTTTGCTATCACGTGCGCGTTCAATTTTTAAATCTTTAATATTGGCAATGGCGGCGTTAGGGTTGAGTTTTTTAGGGCACACCTCAACACAATTCATAATGTTGAGGCAGCGATAAAGTCGGTACGGATCTTCTAAATTTTCTAAACGCTCTTCAGTTGCTTGGTCGCGCGAATCCATAATAAAACGGTTGGCCTGCAACAAACCTGCTGGTCCAACAAACTTATCAGGGTTCCACCAAAAACTTGGGCAAGAAGTTGTGCATGCGCCGCATAAAATGCACTCGTACATGCCATCTAATTTAGCGCGGTCTTCGGGGCTTTGCAAGCGCTCGGTTTCAGGCAAAGGGTCATTATTAATTAAATACGGCTTGATAGAGTTGTACGCATCAAAAAACTGCGTCATATCGACCACTAAATCGCGAATCACAGGCAAGCCAGGCATAGGGCGCAGCACGATTGGTTGGTCTAAATCGGCAATTTTGGTAATACAAGCCAAACCATTTTTACCGTTGATATTCATTGAGTCACTGCCGCATACGCCTTCTCGGCACGATTTACGCATGGTTAACGTGTCGTCCTGCTCTTTTAAGCGCATTAAGCCATCTAGAAGCATATTGTCCTCTTCGGCTAATTCGATGCTGTAATCTTGCATGTAAGGCTTTTTATCCGTATCTGGATTGAAGCGATAAATTGAAAATTTAACGTGATTTGTCATCATTAATACACCCTTGCCTTAGGTTCAAAAGATTCCACAGTTTGTGGTTTTAAGCGCACTGGCTTGTAGGCTAACCGATTGTTTTCTTTATAAAAAAGTGAATGTACCAGCCATTTTGTATCATCTCGTTCAGCAAAATCCTCCCTGGCATGTGCACCTCGGCTCTCGGTACGATTATTGGCGGAGTGCATGGTGGCGACAGCGACTTCAATTAGGTTATCCAGTTCCAACGCTTCCACTCTGGCCGTATTGAATACCTGACTTTTATCTTTAATCGTGATGTTTTGCAGGCGCTTGGCCACTGCATCAATTTGCACCACGCCTTTTGCCATCTCATCAGGAAATCTAAACACGCCACAATGATTTTGCATGGTGTCACGAATCGCATTACCTACTTCGGCCACGTTTTCGCCTTGTGCATTATCTAGCCTTGCGATGCGCGCCAATGTTGCATCTGCGGCATTTTGCGGCAAGGCTTTGTGCGTATTGTTGGTCTTAATCGCGGCTACCATGTGATCACCTGCTGCTTTGCCAAATACTACTAAATCGAGCAGTGAGTTTGACCCCAAACGATTCGCACCATGCACCGAAACGCAGGCGCATTCGCCCACTGCGTAAAGGCCATTGACCACTTGTTCATCATCAATCAGCACTTGGCCATCCAAGTTGGTCGGAATGCCGCCCATCATATAGTGCGCCGTTGGCACAATGGGAATTGGGTCTTTGATTGGATCGACATTGGCAAATGTTTTGGCGATTTCGCGAATGCCTGGCAGGCTTTTGTTAATGCGCTCTTCACCTAAATGATCGAGCTTTAAATATACTGCATCTTTATTTTTGCCGACACCACGACCTGCTTTAATTTCGGTCGCGCATGCGCGAGAAATCACGTCGCGGCTGGCTAAATCCTTGGCATGCGGCGCGTAACGCTCCATAAATCGCTCGCCTTCAGAATTCACTAAATAACCACCCTCACCGCGCACGCCTTCGGTAATTAGCACGCCCACATGCTGGATGCCCGTGGGGTGAAATTGCCAGAACTCCATGTCTTGTAGCGGCAAACCTGCGCGCGCCGCCATGCCCAAACCGTCGCCCGTGTTAATGAAAGCATTGGTGCTGGCTTTGAATATGCGCCCTGCGCCGCCCGTGGCCAGCAGTGTGGTTTTGGCTTGAATAATATGAATCTCACCTGTTTCGATTTCTAACGCAATTACCCCCAGAACGTCACCGTCAGCATCTCGGATTAAATCGAGTGCAAACCACTCAATTAAAAATTGCGTATTGGCACGAATATTTCGCTGATACAGCGTGTGCAACATGGCATGGCCAGTACGGTCGGCCACCGCGCAGGTGCGAGAGATGGGCGATTCTCCAAAATTTTGCGTCATGCCGCCAAATGGACGTTGGTAGATTTTGCCAGACTCTAAGCGGTCAAACGGCATACCAAAATGCTCCAGTTCGATAATTGCGCGTGCCGCATTTTTGCACATAAATTCAATGGCATCCTGATCGCCCAAAAAGTCGCTGCCCTTGATGGTATCGTACATGTGCCACAGCCATTTATCCTCCGCCACGTTACCTAGCGCGGCTGCAATGCCACCTTGCGCCGCCACGGTATGCGAGCGAGTCGGGAATACTTTGGATAGCACCGCGACCTTAATGCCCGCCTCTGCCAACTGCAACGAAGCGCGTAAACCTGCGCCGCCGCCGCCTATAATTACTGCATCAAACTGATGTGTCTGCAACGCCATTTTTATACATTCCACAATATAAACATTAACCAAAATAGGTAAGCTACTAACGCAATATCAACCACAATCTGCATATAGGCGCGCAGTTTTTTGTTAAATACATAATCTTGTAAGACATCGGCCACCCCCAGCCACGCATGCATAAATAGGCACATAAAAAATATAAGTGTGAGCAATCTAAACCAAATGGGCGATACAAAATCATGCCAAGCGGCAAAACCTGTGGGTTGCATAATTAACAACATAATGACCACAAACACGATATAAAACGCCATTACCAGCGCGGTCAAGCGCTGTGAAAGCCAAATACGCATTCCAG
>JANLWF010000216.1:0-10543 GCA_031364385.1 Methylotenera sp. | reverse complement strand
CTATCCATAATCGCTACTTTAATGGCGGTTGAGCGTGTTTTCAGTTGTACATGTAAATACTTGGCATTAAAATTATCATCCAGTGGCTCTGGGCCCAGTGGCGCAAGTAGCGCATGGGTATTAGGTTCTAGGCCTGCCCATAGCACAGCGCCAAAGCGGCGCGGGTCGCGCAACCTTAACACTTGGCCAGTTTTTCCATCAGCAGCATGAAAAACAATATCAAAATGGTCGTGTTTTTCTGGTGGATAATTTCTATCTAGCAAACTAATGCGACCCGACATACCTAGATGCAGCAGCAATGTTCCACATTCAAAATCTGCCAAAATATATTTGGCACGACGTTTTAAACTGAGTAATTTTTGATTAATTAGTGTTGCAGGTAAGTGCGTGGGGATTGGCCAGCGCATACTGGCATTGCGGATTACTACATTTGCGACAGTTTGATTTAAAAGCGGAAGTAACCCGCGACGGGTGATTTCTACCTCTGGTAACTCAGGCATAGTATTCAGGCATTTTTTGCTTAGATATTACTTAATATTGAGCGGCGGGTTAAGCATATTAAACCCAATGTCGGCGTTAAAATGATACATTAAACCTTCGTCAGGGCGGCCTAACAGTAAATCTGGTGATTCTTGAATTTTGTCAAAACGTACGCTTTTGCCATTTTTTAATTTCACATCAAACGATGGATAACCTGCATTACGATCTGGTGTATAAAGTTCTACTTTATTAGCCTGTGCTTGCTTCCAGCTAAAATCCAGCCATTCATTCATCTCGTTTTGGGTGATTTTAGCTTTAGGCGCATTCACGATCCATTTACCATCGGCTAAATCCACATTTAAACGGACATCTACCCATTGCTCTAAACGAGAAAAATCAAAGCCCGCAATTTGTTTTACCTCATCATTTGCCAGCAGATTTTTGTCAATTAACTCCATAGGCTGCGTACTTGCCAGCTCGGCGTGGCTGCCTGGCAATAGGTAAATCGCATCTTTAAAAGCTACATATTGCTCTTCTGTTACGGGGTTAAAAGTACCGAAAACGAACTCTTGCACACCCGCTGTATTGGTGAGTTTTAATCTTAATTGCGGATTATCTAAACCAAACTTGGCTAAATCGTTAGTGGGAAATTTCTCTATACTCTTGGCGGCGATAATCGACAGAATACGCTGTACCGCTAACTGATTAGCGCGCGTTTTATGCGGTGCTGTCATGCGCCAAAGGCCATCTACTTTCTCGAAACTGGTCGGCGCTTTGGTAGGGAACTCCACTTTAATTACAGTGAAATCGGCCAGTTTTAATGCGGAAACCTCATGCTGGGGAGCCGCATCAGTATTGGCTTGTGGGCGCAAATATAAAAACGCAACTAGGCCAGCTACAACAGCCAGCATCACAAAATTAAGTAACCATCTTTTTTTCATAATAAAATTTTCTTAAGCTTTTCTATTCTAAGCTTTTCTGCGTTTCCACCAGAAATAAAAGCCTGCAAATATCATGGCGAATGGAATGACAAAATTAAACAAGCCGAATGGATAAGTGCTTGATTGATCGCTACCTAATTGAACTGGGTTGTAAATAATCATAGCCCAAATATGTCCCCAACCAGATTCTGGAATGGTGATGTTAACGTCTTTTAATGGCATGGGCTGAATGGTAATTTGGCTATCGTCACCAGCAAGCCAATTAATGATATTAACGCCAAAGTCGAGATTGCTCTGACTAGTAATAAAGGTGTTGGATAGGAAGTTTGCATTGCCGATAACCACCACGCGCTGCCCTTTTTTGCCGTACTCGCGCTCTAAAGCAACGCCAACGTTGATTGGGCCTCGCTTGTCTTTTTTCTCATCAAATTCTACTTTTAAATCTTTAACGTTAGCCGCAACCTTGTCCGATTCTAACCAACCTTTTTGCGCGACATCCACCAAGCGACCTACTTTCCAGCCAAAATCATAAGAGGCTTTAGCGTCAATTTCGTGTGCTTCGGGATAGACCGTCAAGTATTGAAATGTACGGGTAATTGCGTGATCACCATAAGCCACACTGAAAGCATTTTTAGCGTCTTGCTTGTAATCTTTAGCCGATAAATCCACTACAATGCCAGGTGAAACAGTGACACCCAAGTAGCTAGCGACATCGTTTAAACCACGTAAATTATCGTCGTCTAATAACCACAATACGTTGCCACCTTCCTCAATGAATGTCTTAATTTTTTTAGCTTCGATAGCATTCAAATCTACCTGCGGCGCAGCAACCACCAACATAGAGCCATTACGTGGCACCTCTTGTGCCAGCATTAAATTAATATTGGCAAATTTAAAACCTTTAGCTTCTAAAATTTTGCCAAACTCGCCCAAATCTTGATTTTTCTTGCCCTGCAAAAGGCGTTCGCCATGGCCATCTAAATACATAATGGGCTGGTTATTAGTGCGTGACAAGCGCACTAACAAATTGGTCATCTCTTGCTCAGCAATCGGCGGCGAAATATTCTCGGTGCGCTTGTTGTACTCCACTACCATTTCGCCATCTTCTTTTACACCCGCTTCTTGCGCGAGTTTCGGCTCTTCTGATGGGTTAATAAATTTAAGTTTGATATCTTTCTTTTCGCGTAGATAACGCGCCATAAAATCAATCATACCTTTTCTAAAATTATCACCGCCAGATGCGTCATCTTTGGTAGCATAAACAGTCACATTAATCGGCGCTTTCATTTGTTTAAGCACGTTAACACTGCCCTGCGTGAGGATATTGCGATTGGCTTGTGTGATATCTTTAGTAATGCGGTATTGCGTTGCCAAATAGCCCAACAACACAATTAAACAAATAAACAGCAACACAAAAAGCCAACTTTGCGCCAGCATTTGAAAACGTAATTTTTTATTAATATTCATAAACCCAATTACCCTCTTAGGCGGTCAGCGTCTAAGCGACGAATCGTTAAAGTTAAAAAAGTGATGATGAGCAATACAAAATAGGCTATATCGCCCGTATCAATAAGGCCGCCAGTAAACGATTGAAAGCGGTGCATGATAGACAAGTTCGGCAAGATTCCACTTGGGTCGCCTGGCAGTACCAAATTTAAAAACGATAAAGCAAACAACACGATAAAAGTTAATATAGCCGCCACCACTGGCTGCTGTGTCATGCTAGAGAAATAAAGCCCGGCAGCTGAAAAACTAGCAATCAATAATAACAAGCCAAATGAATTCGCCAAAATATAGCCAATATCTATTTCTGCCCACGGACTAAGCGCGAACAACATAATCGCGATATAAACTACCAAAACGCTGAGAAAAATAACCAAGCCTAAAAACTTGCCCAATACAATATCGGTGATGGAAACAGGCGCGCTAAACAAAAAAGGTAAGGTCAAACTACGACGCTCTTCTGAAATTAAACGCATTGATAGCAATGGCACTGCAAACAACGCTAAAAATGCAGCAAAACTAAACAATTTTTCTCCAACAAACTGCGTAACACCAATACGCTCTGCGGGGCGCATGGCACCTTGCATCACCGCAAAGTAGCTATCTATACCATTTAAAAAATTCATGCCAAAAGCGAGCATCAACAACGATAAGATAACCCACCCCATCGGCGAGGCAAACATGCTTTTGAGTTCTTTTCTTAAAATATTAAATATCATTATGCTTTACCTTATTTAGCGCCTTATTGTGGCGATTCTGTTGCAATCTCAGCAGCATCTTGATGAGTTAATTGCGTAAATACATCTTCCAAACTTGTTTGGTCAGGCGCGATTTGGTATAAACCCCATTTATTTTTCACCGCTGCTTGCACGATGGCCTCATGTGGCGCTTCATCTTCTGCAAATCGTACGCGTATCATATTGTTTTCGGCTAGCTCAGCCTCAATCACACCTTTAATTTTAAGAAGATCATCCATCGTTGTCAGATTTTTTAATCCAATCAACAACCTATTACCTATGCGCTGACGTTTCAGCACATCAATACCACCGTTAAATACCAGTTTGCCTTTGTCGATAATCTGCACGTGATTACACATCAACTCCACCTCGGGCAGAATATGCGTAGACAAAATCACACTGTGCTCTTTGCCAATATCTTTAATTAATTCACGAATAGGACGAATCTGGTTGGGATCCAAACCCACGGTTGGCTCATCTAAAATCACCACCATTGGGTTATGAATAATTGCCTGCGCGATGCCTACGCGTTGTTGATAACCGTTTGATAAATTCTCAATCAGGCGCTTACTCATGTGGCCTAAGCCGCAACGTTCTTTGGCGTTTTCTACCGCTTTTTTGATATTTTTACCAGTGACGCGATGTAAACGCGCGGCGATGGTTAAGTACTCATCAACAGTAAACTCTTTATATAATGGGCGCATTTCGGGCAAATAACCAATCAGCGCTTTGGCTTCTTTGGGGTTTTCTATCATGTCGATGCCACAAATCTTCACGCTACCTGCGCTAGGCGCGAGGTTGCCTGTAAGCATTTTCATGGTGGTGGATTTGCCAGCGCCATTTGGCCCTAAAAAGCCAAGCACTTCGCCCTTATTAAGGTTAAAACTGACGTTGCTCACTGCTTCGCGGCCGCCGTAAAGGCGCGTCAACTCGGATGCTTCTACTGTTAAATTATTCATCATTGTTTACAAATTACCATGTGTTTACAAAATACCAAGTGAAAACCGTTGTATATGAAACAAAATAGCCAAATTAGTTTCATACAAAAACTGGATTAGTTTCATGCAAAAAGTTATAGTCATGCTTATATCAAAGTTAATTGCTGCCCAACCCTTGATTATGGATGAACTTGCGCTTACTGTCACGGACTAATCATTACATTTCAAGTTTAACGGATACCAAATCTAATGCCTCAAATTAAGAAAATTGCTGCTGCTTTACTGATTGCCTTTGCAGGTGTAAGCAGTATTGCTGCGCACGCAGAAACTAAAGTAGCGCCTGCAATTACACCTACAATCACCTCGGCCAATGCTGAATTTGTGTACAAATACCTACTTGGTGAAATTGCGGGGCAACGTGGCGAAGTAACGTTAGCCAGCCAGTTATTTTTAGATTTAGCCAAACAAACGCGCGACCCGCGCTTGGCCGAGCGTGCTGCACGCGCGGCTGCTTATGCCAACCAGCCAGGTGTTGCCTTACAGGCCGCTACCTTGTGGGCTGAGCTAGATCCTGATTCATTGGAAGCGCAACAAGCATCCAGTCAATTATTAATGGCCAGTGGCAATTTGAATCAAGCTAAGCCGCACATTCAAAAATTATTAGCTAAAGAAGAAACACGCGCCAATGGCTTTTTATATTTAAATAGTTTGTTAGCGAATCAAAAAGATAAATCTGAGGTATTAGCCACCATTACCGAGTTTGCTGCGCCCTACCCTAAATTGCCCGAAGCGCACTTTGCCATAGCGCAAGCAGCTTTAATTGCAGATAAGCCTGATGTGGCTAAGAAAGCATTTGAAACTGTCAACATGCTACGCCCAGATTGGGAGTTAAGTGCGCAAATGCAAGGGCAAATGTTGCTAAAAGAATCACCAGAAAAAGCGATTAGTTTTTATCAAGCTTTTTTAAATAAATACCCCAAAGCCAACGATGTGCGCATGAGTTATGCCAAATTATTGGTCAACCAAAAACGCCATACAGAAGCCAAACCTGAGTTTGTAAAACTAGTTGAATCTTCTAACGGCAGCCCTGAAATCAGCGCCGTTGTTGGCCTACTGTCATTAGAGTCTAGCGATTATTTAATGGCCGATAAGTATTTTCAACAATCTATCAGCTCGGGATTTAAAAATCCCGATCAACTGCATATTTACTTGGGGCGTAGTGCAGAGCGTCAAAAAATGGATGCCAAGGCACTAGAATGGTACGACAAAGTTCAGCCTGGCGAACATTTTTTAGAAAGTAGACTCTCTGCCGCTAACGTGATTGCGCGCACTAAAAATGTAGATGCCGCCATTAAAATGTTAGACGAAGTAGATGACATAACGCCTGAACAACAAATTGCTGTCATTCAAGCCGAAGCAAATCTGTTAAGCCAGGCCAAGCGCAATCAAGAATCGTTCGATTTAATAGAAAAAGCAGCAAAAAACTGGCCAGACTCAATTGAGCTTAGTTATGATTACGCATTGGCCGCAGAACGTATAGGTAAGCTAGATGTGATGGAAACCGAGCTGCGCAAAGTGATTAAATTAAAGCCAGATTTCGCAGCAGCTTACAACGCGCTTGGCTACTCGTTTGCAGACCGCAACATCAAACTAGATGAAGCTAAAACTTTAATCGAAACTGCGCTTAAATTATCGCCCAACGATCATTACATGCTAGATAGCTTGGGCTGGGTACATTATCGTTTGGGTAATTTGTCGCTGGCGGCAGAAAACTTGCGCAGAGCATACGAGATTCAGGCCGACCCAGAAATTGCTGCGCATTTGGGCGAGGTATTATGGAAACAAGGGTTACAGGCAGAAGCCAAAAAAATCTGGGCAAGCGCGTTAAAAGCATTCCCAGAGAATGATGTCTTAATGGCAACTGCCAAAAAATTTAACTCTTAAAACCACTAGCTTGGGGCACCATCATTTGCCCCACTCATGGTGAGCTTGTCGACCCACTGATCCTTAATGCCCTTTGACAAGCGCACGACGGGCGGTGCGTAAGTTAATACATAATAAAAGGTTTCCCGATTTGTCTTTTAGCCGTAACTCTTTAATTCTAGTCATTGTTTTGTTCATTAGCGCGTGCGCTACGCAACCTATACCGCCAACTCAGCCGCCTGCCAACTCTGCTATCAATCAAAAACATCTTGCCACACTGGCTAATATTAAGGCCTTTGCGCTCAAAGGCAGGCTGGGCGTAGTAACGCAAAAACAGGGGTTTTCGGGCGGTATCGATTGGCAACACCAAGCTATCACCGATAACATCGACGTATTTTCACCCGTCGGCAGCAAAGTGGCTCACATTGCCAAAAACCCAAGCGGCGTCACCCTCACGTCACAAAATGGTCACAGTGTAAGCGCCCAAGATGCAGAAAGCCTTACCGAAACAGCGCTTGGCTTTAGGCTACCACTGAATGGCCTAAGTGATTGGGCAGTTGGCCGTCCAAATACCTCTAAAATAGATGCTGCCAACTGGGATGAAACTGGTCGCTTAACCTTACTAAAACAAGATGGATGGGATATTAGTTATGAAAATTACGCAGCCACAAATGGTGTGTATTTGCCCAGTAAAATTTTGCTCAGAAGCGAGAAAGTGAATTTAAAATTGCTGGTTGAAAAATGGGTGAATGTAGAAAATTAGCTAGACGCCGCAAAATATTATCTACATTAATCGTAGTCTCAGTTTTTTATTTTAATCCAAACATTAGGCTAAAAAAGTAAACTATTTATTTGCAAGCACACAACTTCGATTTTATCTTAGCAACTAAGCTAGAATTACGCATGCAAGATTTTCAATTATTTTTAGCCCCTGCAAAAATCAACTTATTTTTGCACATTACTGACCGTCGTACCGATGGTTATCACACCTTACAAAGCGTGTTTCAGCTACTGGATTTTTACGACACACTGCACATTAAACCAACGCAAAATGGCGAAATTAAGCGCATAAACGAAATAGACGGCGTGCCTGCAAGCCAAGATATATGCGCCTTAGCGGCCAGTGCTTTGCAACAAAAAACTGGTTGTAAATTGGGGGTGGAATATGCTGTAGAAAAGCGTATTCCCATGGGTGGTGGCTTAGGTGGCGGCAGCTCAGATGCAGCCACCATGCTACTGGCTTTAAATCACTTGTGGCGACTTGGTTTAAGCCGTACTGAATTGATGAAAATTGGCCTAAGTTTAGGTGCCGATGTACCCCTATTTATTTTTGGCCAAAATGCTTGGGCCGAGGGCGTGGGTGAAATACTTAGCCCGATTGATTTACCTGAACAATATTATGTGGTGCTAACCCCGCTAGTTCATGTGTCAACTGCTCAAGTTTTTGCCAATTCTACATTGACAAGAGACACGAAACCGTTGAAAATAGCGGACTTTTCGAGAGACGCGAATTTAGAAATTTTTAAAAACGATCTCGAAGCAGTTGTGTGCAAAGAATTTCCAGCAGTTGCATCAACCCTCAATTGGCTAAATCAATACGGCCAAGCTAGAATGAGCGGCTCGGGTGCATCTGTGTTTGTAGCGCATAATTCACAAGCAAAAGCGAATGAAATTTTGGCGCAAAAACCAGCGAATGTAGCAGGTTTTGTAGCAAAAGGCTTAGTTAAACATCCGCATTTTAGTTTGCTGGATTAACGCAAAAAGTTTTATTGGGGAGTCGCCAAGTTGGTTAAGGCACTGGGTTTTGATCCCAGCATCCGAAGGTTCGAGTCCTTCCTCCTCAGCCAATACCAATGCAGATAACTAGTCTGCATGCATTAAATAGTGCAGACAATCAGTCTGCTTAGATTTAAAGTATGAAGCGTGTAGATTATGTAATTTACGCGCTTTAATTTTTTAGTTTCTTTAATTTTGTAGTTTAAGGGTCATCCATTGAGTAACGGCAACATGATGGTGTTTACAGGCAGCGCCAACCCAGCACTTGCACAGCAAGTGGCTAAACATTTGGGTATTGCGCTTGGTCGCGCCGATGTTGGCCGTTTTAGTGATGGCGAAGTCATGCTAGAGCTCTTAGAAAACGTGCGCGGCAAGGATGTTTTTGTGCTGCAATCGACTAGCCACCCCACTAACGATACGTTGATGGAAGTGATGGTGATGGTCGATGCGCTACGTCGTTCGTCTGCAGGCCGCATCACCGCTGCAATACCCTATTTAGGCTATTCGCGGCAAGATCGCCGCCCACGCAGTGCTCGCGTGGCGATTACGGCAAAAGTGGTGGCTAATATGCTCACCAGTGTGGGCGTCAATCGTTTGCTAACGATGGATTTGCACTCTGATCAGATTCAAGGCTTTTTTGATATTCCAGTGGATAATATTTACGCTACACCGATTTTGTTGGACGATTTACTCGAGAAAAATTACCAAGATTTAGTGGTGGTTTCGCCCGATGTGGGCGGTGTGGTACGTGCGCGTGCGGCTGCCAAGGTGTTAGGTACTGATTTAGCCATTATCGACAAACGCCGCCCAAAACCAAACGAAGCCAAAGTGATGAACATTATTGGCGATGTTGCTGGCCGCAATTGCGTGATTGTAGATGACATGGTGGATACCGCAAATACGCTATGCGAGGCAGCGGCTGCGCTAAAAGCACAAGGTGCGAAAAATGTCTATGCCTATGCCACTCACCCCATATTATCAGGCAACGCAGCAGAGCGCATTGCTAACTCTGCGCTAGATGAATTAGTAGTCACTAACACCATTGCGCTCAGTGCAGCCTCTGCCAGTTGCAAAAAAATTCGCCAATTAAGCGCAGCGCCTCTATTGGCCGAAACAATTAAACGTATTAGCCAAGAAGAGTCAGTCTCTTCCTTATTTTTAGATTAAAACTTGATTTTTTGTAAAAATTTAACAAATCAAAAATAACAAGAAGATGAGCCGAAGACAGTACAAATAGTACGACAAGGCGAAATCGACACAGTTAGTTTGGATTTGTTAAATTTTTAGTCTGTTTTCTGGTCGCGGAAAGCAGTTTTTAGTGTAGGAAGGCCTTCAACAGCCTAGCAGCAACTTCAGGAGTATTAACATGAGTATCCAAATTAATGCAGTCAAACGTGACGTTAAAGGTACGGGTGCGAGCCGCCGTGCACGTCGCGCTGGTAATGTGCCAGGTGTGGTTTATGGTGGTAGCAAAGCTGCCGTCAATCTTGAAATGAATCATAAAGAATTGTTTTTACAATTCCGCCACGAGGCGTTTCACGCTTCTATTTTAAGCCTGATTTTAGATGGTAAAAAAGAAGACGTGTTATTGCGCGATTTTCAAATGCACCCTGTGCGTAACACTATTCAACACATTGATTTTCAACGTGTTTCTGCAACAGAAAAAATCCACGTTAAAGTGCCTTTCCACTTTTTAAATGCTGAAACTGCCCCAGGTGTTAAAATTGGGGGCGGTATTGTGGCGCATATTTTGACAGAAGCCGAAGTAAGCTGCTTGCCAAAAGATTTGCCAGAGTTCCTTGAGGTGGATTTAGCGACTTTAGAAATCGGTCACTCAGTACATTTATCACAAATCACCCTAGCAAAAGGTGTTGAGTTTGTGGCATTGGCACATGGCAACGATGCAGCAGTTGCAGCAATTGCTAAAACCCGTGGTGGTGTTTCTGATGATGCAGGTGAAGCTGCTGCCGATGCACCAGCAGCGCCAGCCGCAGAAAAAGCAGCAGAGTAATTAAGACATTTGCAAATATAAACGCGCACTTAATGTTAAGTGCGCGTTTTTTATTTTAAACTAGCGCTATTTAAACCAACACAATGAGCGGCATTAAATTAATCGTAGGCTTAGGCAACCCTGGCGACAAATACGCAGCCACGCGCCATAACGCGGGCTTTTGGTTTGTTGACTTAATCGCCGCGCAACACAATAGCAAGCTGGTGATGGATGCTAAAATGTTCGGCTTTGTGG
>JANLWF010000203.1:0-3066 GCA_031364385.1 Methylotenera sp. | reverse complement strand
CTATCCCAATCCGCACTGCATTCAAACTGACAAAGCGCTTTACGACTACAGCAGTGACATAAAACAATCATTTCTACGCACCGCCCCGCTACTAGATAAAGTCATTTATGACAATCGCTTGAGCATAGAACATCACGCGCTGGGGCTTAATACAGCCATCTCCCGCGTGCAAGGCGGCAAACTAAAAGCCAAAAAAGAGATACGCATTTCGTCTTTTTTTAAAGAAACCCCCGCCGAATTTTTACGCATGATAGTTGTGCATGAGTTGGCGCACCTAAAAGAGCGTAAGCACGACAAAGCGTTTTACAAGCTGTGCCAATATATGGAGCCAGATTACCACCAGCTGGAGTTTGACTGCCGGGTTTATTTAACTTGGAAGAATCTATAAAGCTTAGTTCAGCAGAGAGTTAATGAGCTAAGCGCAGCTGCAGGTTAAGCTTGAAGTATAATTTTCCACCCTCTTTATAAAGGCTACCAAAACGGTGTCGCGTGCTTGATGGTGTATCAAAAAAGCAATGTTGGTAAAAATAATCTTTCAAGATTTTTTCTTGGTTAGTATGGTAAAAAACCAAACCTCCATCTTCCTTAACTAAAATAGCACCATTCGCGGATATTTCACCATCCCAAACGGTATTCGGAAAAATGCCAAGAATGGTATATTTTACAAAGTCGCGTAGTCTGCAATGAACTTCATCTGCATTTATATTAGTATCTTGCGGTTTATATTCACATAAGCGATTTGATGATTCTTTCTTAAAAAAAGAAAGTATTGCCCCCGCCAGTATTTCAGGCATCGCAGAATCAGTCTTTCTTAAGTTAGATTCATACGTTTTGTTTTCGCAAGCTAAAAACTGAAATCGCCCACCTAGTCTAGAAATTTCGGCTACACGATCCTTCATTTTAGAACGGGTACTAATTGCATTCACTACATCCACATCGCTAGCAGCCAACCCTCCTACTTCGAAAGTAAAATTAGTGGCTGACGAGGCATTTAAGAGCGTGGGCGAGCTACCCATAAACGATTTTACACTTACTCCTTGATTGATATAATGAATTTCATCATTAAAATCTAACGTAATATCTGCTTTTTCCCGAGAAGTGCCTTTGGTTTTAATTTCGCCCAGTGTGCGGATTGCAGCATCTATACGTGAATTATTAAAAGTTCCAGAATGCTGCTGAATGGAAATAACAATATCATCTAATTCTTGTTGCGTAATTAAATCATCTATTTTTATAGTAGTGCTACTACCACTTTCTGAAACAATTTCTACAGATATGTCATTGATTGATATTGATTTATTATTATTCTTAATTTTCAACACCCTAATTGACTCATTAGTAGCTAAGCCTTGAGCATCACCATACTGCAATACTTTTTGATGAATGATTTTAAGTAATGCGTACGCTTCGCTAATTTCACCCTTATTTTGCATCGAATCATCCATTTCCAATTTTTTATGTTTTTGTAAATAATGTGCAACAGATCTACCTACAGCCTTAACCACTTCAACACAAACACTATTACCTAACTGCTTCATCGCTTGTGTTTTTGACACTGGAAATTTGAAGTTTTTGGGGAAAGTCATCATTTCACGGGCTTCGTCCAATCCTATTCGTCGGACTTCTCCATTGACTCGATAGAACTCCCAGTTTCGCCGATCATCAATATGCGAACCTTTACCGCCAACACGCAAGGTAAAGCCAATTTTCTTTTCGCAGGGCGCATTAAAAATATTTGCCATGGTGTTAGTCAAAGGAATCGGTATCGGAAAGTGGAATTTTGAGCTTGTATCTACTTGGCTTCGATCAAACCCCACAATGAATACACGAGCTCTGTGCTGTGGTACATTAAAATCAGAGGCTTTGATTACCTTGTAACTCACCTCGTAGTTCGCCTTATGTAAGTGTTTTAAGATTGTCGCAAAAGTATTACCTTCATCATGCGCCACTAAATGACGTACATTCTCTAATATAAAAGCTTTGGGGCGTTTGGCGATTAACACATCTAAAATGCAGTAAAACAAATTTCCACGCTCGGAATTTTCACCATCTGAGAAACCTTTTTTATGACCTGCTTGCGAAAAAGGCTGGCATGGAAAGCCAGCACATAAGATATCGTGTTCGGGAACATCATCAGGTGATATTTTTCTAATGTCATCATTAAAAACACTAGGAGCAATATTAAAGTTGGCAGCGTAAGTGACACGTGCATGTAAATCTTTTTCAGAAGCAAATACGCATTCGCCGCCCAACGAATTTAATGCTTCATGAAATCCACCAATACCTGCAAATAAATCGATGAAACGAAATGAATCTGTACCGCTAAAATCGGTATTGGCTTCCGATGTAAATGGAAATAAATCTAGAGTTTGTGTTGTAAGCATAAATCCAAAGTAGTAAGTTCGATTATCTAAAGCAGTTAGTTGATTTTAATCTAATTTTCTCAACACGTGTAGAGGTGAATATCTTAAAAAATGTGTAAGTAGCTTATGTTAGCTTTTCCAAAGCTGACTTCGCCGAATGACCAACCAACCCAACACCAAGTAAGCCACCATCGCCAAAGCCAAGCCAGATGGTGCATACCACACTAGAGGCACAATTAAGCCTGCGGAAACGGTGGAGAGCAGCATTTGTATAAACGCTTGACCAGACGCTGCCGTACCGCGAATTTTGGGATGACGATCTAGCGCGGCGAGTGACAGTATAGGCATTGCCAGCGCCATACCAACATTGAATAAGGCAACGGGCAAGATGTTATAGATAATATTAGTTGGCATTAAAAAACTCACTGCGGTATTTAGAAGCACTATGGCGGCCATCCAAATATAGGCGAGTTTAATCACATTTTTTGCAGCGTATTTGCCTGCTGCGCGCCTTGCTAAATATGAGCCTAAGACCATGCCTGTGACGGTGGGAATGAACAAGTAGCCGTATTGTTGCGGGGTTAAGTGTAAAAGCTTGCCTAAAAACACGGGGCTGGCGAGTACGTAGATAAAAAAAGCAGAAAAGTTAGCGCCGCTTGCAATGCATAGTTTCGCAAACTCTAAATCGCTAAAAATGGTTTTG
>JANLWF010000222.1:0-1795 GCA_031364385.1 Methylotenera sp. | reverse complement strand
TTATCGCCACCAAAGCCTAACAGACCAAACTGGTTGGCTTTAGTAAAACGTAAAGTACCGTTTAGTAATAAGTTTTTATCTAATAGTAATTTTGTAGCAGCAACATAAATATCTGTACCATGGTCACTTTTTGCACCCACTACAGCACTTTTAATAAAGTCAGACTCATCATTATCTTTATACTGCAAGCCAACCGCAATTTGTGGCATCCAGGTATCTGCATCTAAAACGGCTTCACCTGCCACGCGCACTTTAATACCAACAATGGTTTGCTTTAAATTGTTACGACCAATCGCGCCTGGAAAAGCTGCTTCCACTTTATCGCGCAGATCGTTTACGTTGAATTTTTGCTCAGCTACTGAAAATTCAACCCGATCAAACAAACCAACAGTAAAGCCATAAGTATCTAAATTGTAGTCGTCTGTATCCACATATGTGTAATGAACGCTGCCGCCTATTTCATTGTTGGTGCCATAACCACCAATGACTGCCCATGGCGTTAAGCCACCACCTGCGGAGCCTTCTACTTGTGAAACGCCGCCTGTTAACAGCAATTTATTACTATGCGGTAGATTGTCAGCATGCGCATTGCCTGAATATATCGCTGCAATAGTAAGTGCCATGCAGCAGTTAACTGCCATACTTTGTTTATTATTAGATTCTTTTTGAAATTTTATTGATGTGGGTGTTAGTTTGGTAAGACTCATTGGGTTCCCTTAACGATATAAAAATTAAACAATTGTTCACTGCATAATGGCTATACGTCACGGGGTTTAATTTAGATTCAACTATTTCAACTTTTTTTATTGGGCATTTTGATTGAGTTTTTTATTGAATGTTGATTGGTCTGTCATGTATACTACTCTGTATACAAGAATGAATATTTTTATGATTAACTGGGCCATTAAAATGCAAACTCAAACTTTAAAGATTATCCTAGCTACTGCTGCTTTATTATTACCTTTATTCATACAAGGCTGCGCCGCAACACAATCTACAAAATTACAAAATACGCAAGATTGGCCTAGCTTTGGGCGCGATTACACTAGCCAGCGCTTTTCGCCAGCCACACAAATTAGCACTAAAAACGTAAAAGATTTAGCCTTAAATTGGGTTTATAAAAGTGGTGTTGTGGGTAGCTTTCAAACCACGCCGATTGTGCAAAATGGGGTGATGTACTTATCACTGCCGTTTAACCATGTGGTGGCGTTAGATGCTAAAACTGGCAAAGAATTATGGCGTTATAACCACGATAAGCGCCCCGATTGGAAAATGTGTTGCGGCCCAGCCAATAGGGGCGTGGCGGTATCTAATGGTCGCGTATTTATTGGTACCGTAGATGCGCGTTTAATTGCGCTTAATGCTAAAACTGGCGCAAAAGAGTGGGATATTGACGTGGTGGAAAATGCGATTTTGACTGAAGGTCAAGATGCGTTGAACAAAGATGACCCAAACAGTGCACGCAAAGTCACTGGTGGCACAGGTATTGGCATCGCCATGGCGCCTGTGGTGTACAAAGGCAAAGTGATTGTCGGCATCACTGGTGTGGGTTATGGCTTACATATTGATAACCCTACCGCAGATGCGCCATTGGGCGCGGTCATTGGCGTTACTGGCTTATTTGGACGCCCAGGCTTTTTGGCTGCTTATGATGTGAACGACGGCAAGCGTTTATGGCAATTTGATACGATTCCCGCTAATGGTTGGGAAGGTAAATATGCTGAAACCACAGAAGACGGCGCAACATTTAACCGCGATATAGCACAAGAAAAAGCCGATTTGGCCAAATACCCAG
>JANLWF010000101.1:0-4314 GCA_031364385.1 Methylotenera sp. | reverse complement strand
GGTAAATCTAAAAATGCCTCGCGCTTGAACAATTTAAGGCCACAACCTGTGTCTGGCGTATCGTCGCGCAACATTTTAGAGCGCACTGTGTTGGCAATTACCGACGACATACGCTTAATCCAAGTATCACGGCGGCTGGCGCGGCGATTGCCGCCCACCAAATCAATGCCATCGGTTACCGCAGCCATCAATTTTGGAATATCCGCGGGGTCGTTTTGACCATCACCATCAAGTGTGGCTACCCAAGCATATTGCGCCGCTTTTACACCAGTACGCACTGCCGTGCTTTGGCCGCAGCTGTGCGCATGACGCACTATTCTTAATTGAGTAAATTGCGTTTGTAGCACCTTTAACTGGCTGAAAGTGTCGTCAGTGCTGCCGTCATCCACATAAATAATTTCATGCGTCACGTGTTTTAATGCCGCATCAATTTCGCCAATCAGGCTCGCCACATTGCCTTGCTCATTACGCACGGGAACTACTACAGATAATTGATTAATTTGCATGTGGGTATTTTAAGGGCTTTAGTTAAGTAATTGAGAAATATTAGGCACAGCAACTATATTATTTTCTGCACAATAAGTTTGCCAATTGGGCACTTCGGTCCAGTCGCTAATAAAAATAAAATCAAGTCCAGCGCGGGTGGCCGCCTCGAAATCATATTTGCTATCGCCCAAAAATAAGGCGGGATATTGCAAATTGCCATTCGCTTTTTCGCGCGCTAGTACTACGTCTTTGTTATCTGGGCTGCCAAATAGGCCGCCATTAAACATATGTTCAATTTTGCGTTTAGCAAATAGGTCGCGAATTTCCTGCTGGTCGCCACCAGACAATATCATCCAATTTGAGTCGGTTTTTTCGCGCAATGCAAACAAGCCTTTAGCTAAATCGCATTGCATTAAACCTACTTGCAATTCTTTGCTAAACTCATCCAGCAATGCTTGTATGGCGGCTTCTGTGACGGGGTTATGTAACACTTCGCGCAAATACCAATCAAACTTATGATAACGCGATATGCCACCAAGTTTGACGTGATAATCCACCAGTGCTTGCGCCTGCGCGTCAGTCGCACCTAGATTTTTGGCGGTGCGAAAGTAGGCTTCGGTTTTTACAATGTTGGAATCCAACACCACGCCATCGCAATCGAACACAAGGCTTTTGTATTTATTTAGGTCAATCAAATCTTACTTTCCAAATAATTAAGGCTTTGCCGTATTACACGACAAAGCCCCTATTATACCAGTTGATGATTTAAGCGGCCTGAATGGCACTCGCCTCTTTGGCTAACTTGGTGATATGCGCCCAATCTTTACGCGCGACTGCATCAGCAGGTGTTAACCAAGTACCGCCGCACACCACTACATTTGGCAACGCCAAAAACTGTGGTGCACTTTCAACCGTTACGCCGCCAGTCGGGCAAAATTTCACATCGCCAAACGGTCCGCCGAAGCCTTTTAGCAAATTAATACCCCCTACCGCCACCGCTGGGAACAGTTTTAAAAAGAAATAATCATCGGCATTCGCCATCATAATTTCAGAGCCAGTAGAAATGCCTGGCAATAATGACAAACCGATTTTGCGAGAAAACTGGCCTAATTCTGAAGTGTAACCTGGGCTGACCGCGAACTTGCAACCCGCATCTAAGCTCGCTTGTGCGTCTTTTAAGTTACGCACGGTGCCGCTGCCCAAAATGGCATCAGGCACGTGTTTGGCGATTTGTTCCATGGCTTGCAAAGCGCATGATGAGCGCAGTGTAACCTCCAAAACGCGAATACCACCCGCAAGTAAAGCCTCGGCCATCGGCACGGCATCTTCTACTTTGTTGATGACTATAACGGGGATGACAGGACCGTAGTTAGCTAAATCTAATGTGTTCATGTTTCTTTTTTACCTGTGATATTAATTGAATATAGAAAGTTTTAAAATGGATCCACGCTTTTAAGGGAATGACGGAATTTGAAAAATTACTAAACGTTGATAATCGGCTGAAAACAAGGCGCATGAGCTTAGACAGTACGATTAGTACGGCAAGCGAAATGCAACGCAGTTATCGGTCGTTTGCAAAGTTTACAACCACGTGATGGCACCTTCTTCGGCAGATAATACATTTCTGCGCATCCCGCCAAACAACTCGCGCCCTATGCCATGCGAGTTGTGATGACGTTTGGTGTCAGATAATTCTACCGCCTCACGCTCTGCCCAAGTATCTTCATCTACCAGCGCATTGAGTGTGCCAACCGCTGCATTTAAACGAATAATATCGCCATCGCGAATTTTGGCAATTGCGCCGCCTGCACTGGCCTCTGGGCTTAAATGAATCGCCGCTGGAATCTTGCCAGATGCACCACTCATGCGACCATCAGTGACAATCGCCACCACAAAGCCTTTGTTTTGCAATACCGCTAATGGCGGCGTAAGTTTATGCAGTTCTGGCATGCCATTGGCTTTTGGGCCTTGAAAGCGCACCACGGCCACAAAATCGCGCTCTAGCTCGCCACGGTCAAACGCTTGCAGCAATTCTTCCTGGCTGTCAAATATAATCGCTGGTGCTTCGATAATATGTCTATTTTCTGGCACGGCCGAAATCTTAATCACGCTGCGGCCTAGGTTGCCTTTTAATAAGCGCAAACCGCCGCTTTCGTTAAACGGATGAGCTGCCGTACGCACAACCGTCTCATCGCCGCTCTCGGCTGGATAAGGCTTCCAGAGCAATTTTTCATTTTCTTTGGTGAGCTGCTTGCCGTATTCGTGCAAGCCACCTTTAGCCACCGCATACACGTCGGGGTACATATAACCGCCCTCAATCAGCTCGCGGATGACAAAACCTGGACCACCTGCATTTTGGAATTCGTTGACATCAGCCTTGCCATTAGGATACACGCTAGCCAATAACGGCGTGGCTTTAGCCAGATAATGAAAATCCGTCCAATCGATAATAATGCCCGCCGCACGCGCTACCGCCACCCAGTGAATCAGGTGATTGGTTGAGCCGCCAGTGGCGAGTAAAGCGACCATGGCGTTCACAATGACGTGTTCGTCCACCAATTTACCAATTGGCACAAAGCTGTCTTTTTTGGTATTTTCTAATACCACGCGCACCGCTTCGCGCGTTAAATCCTCGCGCAGACCATCGTGGGGATGGATAAACGCCGCGCCTGGCACGTGCAAGCCCATGGCCTCTAGCAACATTTGGTTACTATTGGCAGTGCCATAAAATGTGCAAGTACCTGCACCATGATAAGCCGCATTTTCAGAGGCCAACAACTCATCACGCCCCACCAAACCTTGCGCGTATTTCTCACGCACTTTAGATTTAGAAGTATTATCTAAGCCAGTGCTCATCGGCCCAGCAGGCACGAAAACACAAGGCAAATGACCAAAATGTAGCGCGCCAATCAACAGACCTGGTACGATCTTATCGCACACACCCAATAATAATGCTGCATCAAACACATCGTGCGAGAGCGCAATGGCTGTACCCATGGCAATGTTGTCGCGGCTAAATAGTGATAGCTCCATGCCCGCTTCACCCTGCGTAATACCATCGCACATCGCAGGCACGCCGCCTGCCACTTGGGCTGTTGCGCCTAATTTACGCGCTTCATCGCGAATAATCTCAGGGTAACCCGCGTAAGGCTGGTGTGCAGACAACATATCGTTGTATGCCGTGATAATGCCAATATTCGGCGCTTTTTCGGCAAAAATGCGTAACTTGTCATTTTGTGGCATAGCCGCAAACGCGTGCGCTACATTGGCGCAACCTAAGCGGTCTGGACCTTTGGGGCGCTTAATAATTTCATCGACACGCTGCAAATAAGCAGCGCGAGTCGGGCGGCTACGCTCAATAATGCGTTCGGTCACTTCTACATGCGATTGTTTCATAGGATTCGGCTTGCTTCAGAATAACTGCTTAAAAGAAAAATTCACTACTCCGATTATCGCTAATTAGTGCTCCCACGTCAAATTTAACACTGATAAGAAATGATTAGATTTTCTAGCAAATCGGCATGCAAGGCGCATTGATGCTAGAGAATGCTTAAAAACACGTTTTTCATATTATTTTAGAGTGACTTGCTGACCAAAATATCTTCCAGCATCAAATATTCCAAATCACAACCATAGAACATATTGAGCGCATCGGTAGGCGAGCAAATCATTGGCTCGCCACGGCGGTTTAGCGATGTATTCAGCACCACCGCGCTGCCGCGTAGTTTTTCTAAATGCTCAATCAGCTCGTAATAGCGTGGGTTGGTGTCATACGTCACCACTTGCGCACGCGCTGTGCCGTCTTCGTGCACCACTTCGGGAATGCGC
>JANLWF010000029.1:0-4510 GCA_031364385.1 Methylotenera sp. | reverse complement strand
ATCGGCTCGCTAATAGCTTGCGCAATTAGCATTCTATCAAATGGGTCGCGGTGTAACATGGGTAAAGTCAGTAAGGTTTGTGTATGTGCGCCCAACACGGGCAAATCAATAAACCCACTGTCTGCAGAGGCAGCACGAATTATCTCTAACTTAAGATCGATTTTACCAATGCCAATTTTGATTGCTAGCTCCCACCACGATGCCGTGCTTACATAAACTTCAGTTTCATTGGACAAAATTAAATCTCTTACTTTATTTATCTGTGGCGAATCAGCCAGTGTCCAAAGTAATACATGCGTATCTAACAATATGCGCATGGTCTAATTGCCTTCAAAGCTGGCTATTACCGCCTCTGGTAGAGGGCTGTTAAAATCTTCTGGCACGATTAGTTTTCCTGCTAGTAAGCCAATTTTTTTTTTAAACATCGTGATTGGCACTAGCATTGCCTCGGCGTGACCGTATGCGCCTATTAATAAGGTTTCCCCGTTAGCGGCGCGTTTAACTAGGCTAGACAAATTACTTTTTGCTTGATGCATGGGTATGACTTGCATGGTTTATTCCTTTTAAAGTAAATAGTATGTTAGCTAAGTCTTAGCCCGATTGCAAGGTGGATGCAAAAAAGGATTGCAAATCGCAATCCTTTTTTGTTTTTGTAGGAGGCACGACTCATGCCGATGCTTTATGATATTTCGCGACGAGAGCGTCGCTCCTACATTGTTACCAAAACTTCCACCAAGGTTTTTTGGTTGCAGTTTTGCTGCTAGTTGCCGCCGTTGTGTTGGCGGCACCTGCTACTTTGAGTTTTCGGCGGCCTTTTTCAAGCCAGCTAAACCGCTATCAAATACGCCAGTGATAAAGCTCACCGCGGTTTCGTCATCCTGACCTGCTGGAATAGGCGGGTTTAACTTATAAGTACGGTAAAATCGGCCAACCCAAGTCACGGTAGATTCACCAGCTCCTGGGCCAGCAGTAACAGTCATAAATGCGTTGTAATCGGCTACTGGTGCTACGCCACTGACGATTTCGTATTTTAATTTCATGCTTGCGTCATCCGCACTACGCAATTTTTCGACAATATCGCCGCCAGATTTTAGCGTTAAGGTTCTAAAAGTAGCCATTTCGCCGTTTTCATCTTTCTTTTGCACCAGTTTGTCGCTGGCAATACCTGGGTGCCAAGTTTGCATGTTGCCAAAATCTTTCACAATTGCCCACACTTTTGCAGGCGGCGCTTTAATGGTGATGGTTTTTTCAACCTTTTGTGGGCTAGGGCCGTGTGCTGCTGCTGTCAATGGCAAAATTGCTAAGGCTAGCAATGCTAAAAATTTTTTCATTCAATATCTCCAATAGGTAAAACGAGTAAATAAAAACAATACGTTATTATAAATCAGTTGCGGCAATATGCCCACGCTTTGAGTAACGCTTGATGTCACGCAGCGTTGACCAATGTAATTGTCTTTGCAGCCAGATCCCCAATCTTGCAAACAGACTAAGATGCTGAATCAAGTTCAGCATGACAGTATTTATTGGCTGTTTAATATAAATGTTCCAAACGCACGGCTTTTATCGCCCGTTTTAATGTGGCCTTTTAGCTTGTAGGTGCTTGCATCGATGATGCTTACTTTATTCTCACCCCAGCTGGCAACCAGCACCAGCTTGCTTGCCGCGTCATAACTAATACCTTCGGGTGTCATGCCCACTTCTATACTGGCGAGTGTTTTTTGACTGGTTAAATCAATAATCGAAACTGTATCATCTTGTGTATTGGTGACGTATAGCGTTTTATTATCGGGGCTGGGTACAGAGCAATACGGGTGCTCGCCTACTTTTAGCTTGGTTTGTTGCCACGTTTTTGTGTTGACCATTGAAACCGAATTTTCGTACACATTCACCACATAAAGCGTGCTTCCATCACTGCTTAATGACACGCCAAACGGATGCCTGCCAACGGCAATACGCTTAGCGACCGAAAGCGTAGCAGTATTGATTACCGCGATTTCATTGGTATCGCGCGCAGCTACGTACAAAGTGCTGCTGTCTGGGCTCACCACTAAGCCCGCAGGCGCTTTTGCTACGACGACTTCGCGCCGCTGCGTATAATTGGCGGTATCAATTGCAATAATTTGGTCACTATACCAATCGGCCACGTACAAAGTTTTATTATTAGGCGCTATGGCAACGCCTACTGGCGCGCCTTGCAGGGCGATGGTTTCAATTACCTTGTTAGTATTGGTGTCGATCACCGAAATATTGCTGCTTTCCACATTGCTAACAAAAGCGCGTTTTAACTTGGCAGAAACCGCTACGCCTACAGGGGCTTTGCCCACGGCGATGGTGTGTGTGACCTTGGATTGAGTAATATCAACCACCGAAACCGTATTGTCGCCTTGGTTGGTGATATAGGCTGTACTCTGGTGAATTGGCGCGCAACCAGCCAGCAGCAGGAATAAAATGATTGTTTTCATAAAATATTTTTCATATAACCCATTGTAAAACTAAATACGTGCTTTCCCAAATACGGCTTTCAATCGTGGCAAAAATATGAAAAAATAGACAAAATATTTTAGGTAGTCGCAATATGTTAGATCGTGACGGATTTCGCCCGAATGTGGGGATTATTCTGTGTAACGCTCAAAATCAGGTGTTTTGGGGCAAGCGCATCAGAGAGCACGCTTGGCAGTTTCCACAAGGTGGCATTAATTATGGCGAAAGCCCAGAACAGGCCATGTATCGTGAGCTGATGGAGGAGGTCGGCTTACGTCCTGAGCATGTGGAGATTATGGGCCGTACGCGTGATTGGTTGCGCTATGAAGTGCCTTCGAGTTGGGTAAAACGCGAGTGGCGCGGTAGTTACAAAGGCCAAAAACAGATTTGGTATTTGTTGCGCATGGTGGGCCGTGATACCGATGTTTCCTTACGGGCGAGCAATCACCCAGAGTTTGATGCATGGCGCTGGAGCGATTATTGGGTGCCGCTAGAAGACGTGATTGAGTTTAAACGCGAAGTGTATAAAGCGGCGCTAAATGAGCTATCGACGCATTTGCATCATAAAATTAAACCTAGCTCACATACTACTAGCTCGCAAACTAAAAGTGCTGCAAAGCAGTTGTAGACTTTGCAGGAGGCACGATTCGTGCCGATGTTTGAGCTTCGCGACGAGGGCGTAGCCCCTACAAGGCATTTCCCATCATTTCACCAAGCCTGATACTACGTGCGGGTTGCCAATCTGCATTAAATTGCACGGCGTCTTTTTCAAATAGCATCACCACGGTAGAACCTAGCAAGAAACGTCCCATCTCATCCCCTTGTTTTAGATGGATATTTTCATAGTTCCAGCTGCGTATGTTTTTAGACCGCGGCGGATTAATAATACCATTTTTTGCACCATCAATCGCTTCGTGCCAAACCGTTGCCATGCTGCCGACAATGGTCGCACCCACTAGCACCATCACAAACGTACCGTGTATAGCAGATTCAAACTCACACACCACACGCTCATTGCGCGCGAATAAATTTGGTACATTCGCTGCGGTATTGGGGTTTACCGAGAACAAATCGCCAGGCACATAAACCATGCTTTTAAGCGCGCCATCACATGGCATATGAATGCGGTGGTAATCTTTGGGGCTTAAATAAAGGCAAGCAAAATGGCCATTCTCAAACTTGGTTGCCAATGCTTGTTGGCCTGCAAGCATCGCCAATGTTGAATAGTGGTGGCCTTTGGCTTGAAAAATTTGGTCTTTCTCAACACTTCCAAATTGACTTATTGCGCCATCCACAGGGCAAATAAACGCAGCATCTGCAAGCGGACGGGCATTGTCTTTTAGTGGACGAGTGAAAAATTCGTTAAAACTTTTATAACTTGTAATGTCGGCATGAACCGCTTCCGCCATATTCACGCTATAGCGGTTTACAAACCAAGCAATGACTTTAGTGGTGAGTAAGCCACATTGCTTGTTGGCAAGCATGCCTGCAAGCGTCGTAATGGCTTGCTTAGGTAGCAAATATTGTAAAAGGATGCTGGGTTTCAATTATAATTTCCTAACTTCTCTACTTTTGCAATGGATTCCCGCTTTGCGAGCTTTTGCTTTGCAAAGTACCTGCTAAAACCACTACGCGGGAATGACGGAGTTGAATTAAAAAGGGCAAAACGTTTAACGATTTGCCCTTTTAGAAATTAAAAACAAAAGTTTATTAACTAACGACTAACAACTAGTTCTTAGATTGATCAACCAATTTGTTTTTAGCAATCCACGGCATCATCGCGCGTAGTTGGCCGCCCACTTGCTCAATCGGGTGAGCTGCGTTTAAACGACGGCGTGCTGTCATTTCAGGGTAGTTGGTACGACCTTCTAAAATGAATTGTTTCGCGTAATTACCGTTTTGAATGTTGGCTAACGCTTGCTTCATGGCAGCGCGTGATTGATCGTTAATCACTTGAGGGCCAGTGACGTATTCGCCGTATTCCGCGTTGTTGCTAATAGAGTAGTTCATGTTGGCAATGCCGCCTTCG
>JANLWF010000010.1:0-4617 GCA_031364385.1 Methylotenera sp. | reverse complement strand
CGTGACCTGGGCCTGCGAGAAAAATAGCATTCAAATCGTATTTGTTAATCATGCGGTTGATATGCGTATAGGCAAAACTTAAGCCTGGGCTTGAGCCCCAATGACCTAGCAACCTTTGTTTAATATGCTCAGGCTTGAGTGGCTCTTTCAGCAAGGAATTATCGCGTAAATAAATCATGCCTGCCGCCAAGTAGTTGCAAGCCCGCCAATAGGCGTTGATAGCCTCAAGCTCTTGGTCAGAAACTTGTGCCATTTTAAGTGGGGCGTTCATGGCGGATAATTCATGGTGATTTAGTAGTCTTAACTGTCGATGGCTGTTCTCTTACCAGCAACACTGGTACAAGACTGGTGCGCACGATAGTTTCAGCATCACTTCCCATCACCAAGCGCTCAATGCCGCGCAGGCCATGTGTTCCCATGACGATTAAATCGGCTGGCCATTCTTTCACTTGGTGCATCACAAATTTAGACACGCGCCCACCGATGGCTTCCACCATGCGTGAATCGGCCTCTACACCTGCTTTATGCGCTGCCACCTCTGCATTTTTAAGCACTTTTTTACCGTTTTCACGTAGCACATCATCTATGTACACCACATTAAAATCACCCGTGGCGTCCAAAATCGGAAAGTACATATCAATCACATGTAAAAAGCGCAACTTGGCGTTTTGGTCTTTCGCTAGATGAATCGCTTCCATCATGCCGCAGTTAGAAGTGGTGCTGCCATCTACAGGGCATAGGATATGTTTGTACATAAAAGACTCCTTTCAAAAAAATCAATGCCAATACCAAACACTAAACTGATTTTAGCCGTTATGTGGCGCTTGAATATTCGCTAAAATTACGGGGTTTTTACGCAATGCGGGGGTAATTTCATCATCGGGAAAGCCCACCACAATAGGCGCAACCACGCAAAATTTTTCTGGTATATTTAGCTTAATTTTTGTTTCAGGTGTGTTTAACGCGTGTAAAGCACTGCCAATAACACATGTGCCAAGCCCCATAGCACAAGCCGCTAACATGAGGTTTTCTGCGGCTAGCCAGCAATCTGCGGCATAGGAGGGCGCGGTCGTTTTGCCACAAATCAGGACAAGCGTACTTGCGTCATAAAAAACATTAAAATCAGGATAACTAAAAATATCAAACGAGTGGCCAGCGTGTTCTAACCCTTTCTCCTGCGCCTCTGCAACAAACAGCGGTTTGGCTTGATCTGATAAGCTGCGTAACAAAGCCTTATCTTGAATAACAACAAACGCCCAAGGCTCTTGATGAATGGCGGTTGGCGCGTGTACGGCAGCTTCTAGCAGTATGCTAATGGTAGTTCTATCAACTCTGCGCGCCTTAAAGCTACGCACTGATCGCCGCGCCAGTATCGTTTCAAAAATGGTCATTTCAACTTTAGGTAATGGCATAATCTATTTACCTCGCTTGCGTATGCTGTATGGCTGATTTGGCACAGTAGCAAGAATTTTCGTGCTAGGTAATCCGCGTGAACACGTATATTGCGGGCGGGTAAGTATCAGAGGAGAATCAGATCGCTGCTGTTCAGAGTCTATTTTGTTACAGCAATTATTTATTTCGCTTCTTAAATCATCCGAATGATCTTTTCCTCAAATTCCTTAGCCATGTCAATCAGCGCTTTGTTGTTAGATAAGGCCGCAAGCATTTGCACAGACTTTTTTGATAGTTTTAGAAGTGTAATAGTTTAAAAGCAATCTTCAGCGCACTTGCCTACTAGTAACTTTGGGTACGGTATATCCATCCTTCCCTTGCCAGCCACTTTTAGATTTCTGCCACAATAAATAGCTACAGAACCGTCTTTGGCATAGTTTAAGGATGATGTTAGTCAGGCAGTTTACGACCCAACCACCACAGCCAGACGAATCCAAGCAATACTGCCAGAACTGAGGCCGCCAATACGCCAGTCTTAGCCATTAGCAGATATTCTGGCTGATTAGCGAAGCCTAACTCTGCTTTTCTTTCCATGGTAGTCGACTCCAAAATAAACAAATCAAATCATAAATTTGTCTACCTAAGTCGAGATTTTTATACTCTGTGTAAACGTCATATTGCAGCAAACTGTTATTTTAAGAAGACCATTAAAAGTAACACCATACCCGAGAAGGTGCATATCTGCACAGCCTGTCAGGGCGTGGATGGCAGGCATGTCAAAGAAAATGTACCGATGCTGGGTGGCAGAACTTATGAGGATTTGATTGTGGTTATACAAAGGGTGAAGGATATTTACTCTCTACAAACTTTGCTAGGGCATGCTTTGAGTGATGAAGATATGTACGATATAGCGACTTGCTTTTCCAGCTCTAAGTAGCTGCTTAATCGCTTTCATGCACGATGCGGGCAAGATCAAGCAGGTTGATTGCACCAGTTTTTTGCATAATTTTAGATCTGTGAATTTCTACCGTGCGGTGGCTAATGCCAAGCTGGCGAGCAATATGCTTGTTGGGGTGACCCTGCACGGCTAACAACATCACATCGCGTTCGCGATCAGTAAGGCTAGCAAGGTGAGACAGGGCTTCTTGGTGGTTGGCATTTTCTGACAGTACTCTTTCAGATTGTTGAACTGCATCCCGTACAGAAGTTAAAAGCTTTTCACGCGTCACAGGCTTGGTAAGAAAATCCACCGCTCCTGCCTTCATGGCATGCACGCTCATGGGAATATCGCCATGCCCTGTGAGGAAGATAATAGGCAGCAAGATGTTACGCTTCAATAGCGCTTCATGTAATTCGATACCGTCCATGCCTGACATTCGGATATCTACTATGGCGCAGCCACGGCATTCTGGCTGATATGCAGCAAGAAAATTCTCAGCGCTGTCGAAAGCTTGCACGGCAATGTTTTCTTGCTCAATCATCAGCGATAACGAATCCCGAATTGCAGCATCATCATCTACAATAAAAACGGTGGTTTTAGTCATGTTCATGCTACAAAAGTCTTCATGTTACGAAAGGCCCTCATGTTGCAAAAGGTAAGGTAAAGTGAAACGTCGCGCCAGTCTTATTGCTTGGCTCTAACCAAAGCTGTCCACCGTTGGCTTCAATCAAGGCGCGGCTAATGGCCAGCCCCATGCCAATTCCTGTAGGTTTGGTGGTAAAAAATGGCTCGAATATGCGCTTGAGTAAGTCTTGATTGATGCCAGGCCCGCTATCTTTCACCGTAGCATGCGCCATATTCATGTTTTTATGTGTACGCACCATCACGGTAATTTCGTTATTAGTGCCTCCCGCAACACGCATGGCCTCCACCGCGTTTCTTAATAGATTCATCAGCACTTTTTGTACTTGAATGCGATTCGCCAACACAGCGGGCAATTTTTTATCTAAATCCAATATAAACTGAAACTCTTTATAGCCATCACCTTTGGTAATGTTTAATGCATCTATCACGCTGTCATTCAAATCAAAGCGCTCAGTGAGCAATTCGCCTTCTTGCAGAAAAGCCAGCAACTCGTGCAAGCTGGTGCCAGCACGTTGCGCTTGTGCTACGCAGCCTTCAAGTGCGCGCTTTAATTTATCGGGGTTTGCGTTAGCTTCACTTAGTGCGTGCAAGGCCACCTCGCTGTAAGCAGAAATAGCCGCTAGTGGCTGATTAAGCTCATGCGCAATGGCAGAGGCGGTGCGCGCTGCTACTTGCTGTGTGAAGACGGTCTCTGCCTCGGCGCGCTGTTGTTGTAGATTTTTTTCGAACTCTTTGTGTTCGGTAATGTCTCGTACTACCCCTATGAGCCTTGTTGGCAACCCATCTTCAAATTGCATTTTGCCGACCGCAGATACCCATCGCTCGATACCATCATTAGAATTGGCGATGCGATACTCCATGTTGTATTCACCATTACCCGCTGCGTCAAAGCAACGATCAAATTCAACTTGTCTAGCAGCCCTATCTTCTGGGTTAATTGCAGTTATAAACTCCTCGTAACTAATGGCTTTGTCAGCTTTTCCTCCCCAAAGCTCTCGCATTTTTTCATCATAATTAAACACCATTTTTTTTGGATCCAAGTCAAAAACGCCTAAGTTTGCAGCTTGTTTGGCTAACCGCAATCTTTCTTCGCTGGCACGCAAAGCGTGCTCTGCCTCACGGCGCTTTTGCGCGGGATAAAATGTAATCAGGATGTAAACATAGCCTTGTGCTTCTATAGGGCTAAGGCCAATATCCACCGCCAGCTCTTTGCCACTTTGGCTTAATGCAAAAAGGTCTCTGCCATTGCCCATAGATCGCTTTTCTGGGCTTTTAAAAAAGGCATCACGGTATTGATGATGGTGACCACGGAATTGGTCTGGAATGAGCGCCTCGACGCTAAGCCCAAGGACGGCCTCTTCGCTATATTCTAGTAGCTGTAGCGCAGCAGCATTGGCCTCAACCACATGGCCAGCATCATTTACCAGCAACATAGCATCGGCCGCCGCATCGAAAAGCGCTTGAAAACTTAAGTCTTTTAATGGGTTGGCCAAACTATTCCTGTCTAAAAAATTTTGGTGCGCTAATTAGTACAGTCTAGTTAAAAAGCCTGCAACTGTCCATGCATATAAGGGCAAGCCCTTACGTGCTTGCACGAATTTATTCATCTCGGTCAATCTAGTAGATTACACCTATCGGCG
>JANLWF010000393.1:0-19073 GCA_031364385.1 Methylotenera sp. | reverse complement strand
ATGAAACGCCGTTTGCGTGAAGGCGCTAAGTTAATTATTGCCGATCCACGCGCGACTGATTTGGTAGAAAATTCACCGCATGTGCGTGCCGATTATCATTTGAATTTACGCCCAGGCACCAATGTGGCGCTCATTTCTGCGCTGGCACATGTGATTGTCACAGAAGGTTTAGTCAAAGAAGATTTTGTAAAAGAGCGCTGCGAGTGGGATTCATTCGTGATTTGGCGTGACTTTGTGGCGAAGCCAGAAAACTCACCAGAAGCGCTTGAAAGCGTATTGGGTGTAAAAGCGGAAACCATGCGCTCAGCCGCGAGAATGTTCGCCACTGGCGGTAATGGTGCGATTTATTATGGGCTAGGCGTAACCGAGCACAGCCAAGGCTCTACGATGGTGATGGGCATTGCCAATTTGGCGATGGCCACGGGCAACGTCGGCCGTGAGGGCGTGGGCATTAACCCATTGCGCGGTCAAAATAACGTGCAAGGCAGTTGCGATATGGGCAGTATGCCACATGAGTATCCAGGTTATCGGCATGTGTCTGATCCAATGACGAAAGCCTTGTTTGAGAGTGCTTGGGGCAGACCGTTGAGCATAGAACCTGGCCTGCGCATCCCGAATATGCTAGACCTTGCGGGCGAAGGCCGTTTTAAAGCGCTGTATTGCGTGGGTGAAGATATTGCGCAATCTGATCCAAACACGCAACATGTCACGCACGCGCTGGAAAGTATGGAATGCGTGATTGTGCAAGATTTGTTCTTGAACGAAACCGCCATGTACGCGCATGTGTTCTTCCCAGGCGCGTCTTTCCTAGAGAAAAGCGGTACGTTTACCAATGCAGAGCGTCGCATTTCACCCGTGCGCCGCGTGATGGCGCCCAAAAATGGGTTGGAAGATTGGGAAATTACCACTAAACTTTCTGAAGCTTTGGGCTACCCAATGCGCTACAACCATGCGTCTGAGATTATGGATGAAATCGCCGCACTCACACCGACTTTCAAAGGCGTGAGCTTCAAAAAATTGGATGAATTGGGCAGTATTCAATGGCCGTGTAATGACGAAGCGCCTACAGGAACACCGACCATGCACATTGATCAATTTGTGCGCGGCAAAGGCAAATTCTTCGTCACACAATATGTACCGACGACAGAAAAAGTCAATGCGAAATACCCGCTAATACTGACGACTGGTCGAATTTTGAGTCAATACAACGTGGGTGCGCAAACTCGCCGCACTAAAAATATGGAGTTTCATCATGAAGACGTGGTGGAAATTCATCCGCACGATGCAGAAGATCGCGGTGTTAGGGAAGGCGACTGGATTGGCATCACCAGTCGCGCAGGCGAGACCGTGTTACGCGCAACCTTGACTGAACGTGTGCAACCTGGGGTGATTTACACCACTTTCCATCACCCAGAATCTGGCGCCAACGTGATTACTACGGATAACTCGGATTGGGCAACCAATTGCCCAGAATTCAAGGTGACGGCGGTACAAGTGACGCGCGTGCATCAGCTTTCGGATTGGCAAAAACATTACGAAACCTTTGCCGAGGCGCAAATAGCTTTTGCTAGTAAAAGTCCAGCTAAAAAGCTAAAGCAGCCTGCTTAAGGTTTTAATTAGCAACTTGTTTTTTAAAAAACCATGAACAAACAAGTGCTTATGCAAGAAAAGCCGCTGCTTTCAGAGTCGCCATTGAGCGAAGTCAATGTGACGCGTTGGCGCAATGGTGCAGTAAGCCAGGCAACAGATCAAGTGGCCGAAGAAGTGCCGATTGCGCTGATTTATAACGGGGTATCGCATGCGGTAATGTTGGCAACGCCGCAAGATTTGGAAGATTTTGCGCTGGGATTTTCGCTTAGTGAAGGCATTTTGCAAAGCAAAAGCGAGCTGTATGACGTAGAAATAATCACGCAGCCGCAAGGCATAGAGCTGCGTTTGGACGTAGCGACAGAATGTTTTGTAAAGTTAAAAGATCGCCGACGTAGTCTGGTGGGGCGCACGGGCTGTGGCTTGTGTGGGGCAGAAAGTTTAGAACAAGCCTTGCGATTGCCTAAAATAAATCGTGGAATGCAACCTTATAACCATGCAGGTTCTGAAGGCTCTCTTGAAAGTATCAATGCCAGCAGTATTATTAATGCTTTTAAAGCGATGCAAACACAGCAAGTGTTGCAACAATCTACAGGTGCGACCCATGCTTGCGCTTGGGTGAATTTGGATGGCGAAATAGCACTATTGCGCGAAGATGTAGGCCGTCATAACGCGATGGATAAGTTGATTGGTGCCTTAGCTAAATTGCCAAATCAGCAAAGTGGATTCGTACTCACCTCTAGCCGCGCCAGTTATGAAATGGTACAAAAGGTGACGATGGCAGGATACAACACACTTGCTGCGATTTCTGCGCCTACAGGGCTTGCAGTGCGCATTGCAGAGGATTATGGTGTGACATTAGTAGGCTTTTTGCGCGATAATCAGTTTGTGGTTTACACGCATTCGAGCCGTATTAAACCTTAGCATTCAATCTTAACTTTTAAAAAACAACTTATGCAAACTGAAACACTAATCAAAATGGCCAATCAAATCGGTGATTTTTACGAATCTTATCCCGATGACAAACAAGCGCAAATCGACATTGCAGGGCATTTAAATAAATTTTGGGCAATTAGTATGCGCCAACAATTGGCTTTGCATGTCAAAGAAGCCAAAGGTGAGGGCTTGCATGCAAAAGTCGCTGCCGCTATTGCAGCGCATGTAGAGGTGTAATAACCCATTCAGCATAGTCGTCCATTATGTCTAGCATCCATACAAAAATTCAGCTGATGAGCAATCATCAAATTGCCATGGGTCCAGGCAAGGCATGTTTGTTAGAGGCGATTCAGTTAAAAGGCTCTATCTCTGCCGCAGCTGCTAGCATGGGTATGTCTTACAAGCGCGCTTGGGATTTGGTGAATATTATGAACAACAGTTTTAATGCGCCTTTGGTGTCTACTTTGATTGGTGGCAGCAAGGGCGGCGGCGCACAAGTCACCGCTTTTGGTCTACAAGTGCTGACACAATATCGTGAGGTGGAGTTGAAAGCAAACGCGGTAATTAAGGATGAAATTAGCGCATTACAGGCCATGCTAGCAAACGATTAATATCAATAAGCTGTAAAAAATCACGCTATATATTAAAAAATATAGCGTGATTTTTTTTGACTTTCATTATATATTTATAAATATAGCGGTTGATTCATCTTAATTGTTTGTTAAATCACGTTTTTTAGAAAGTAACTGTTTTGAAAGTAACTATGTGGCATCCATCTTTTAAATTAAAAATCATTGTACTCACATTCTTAACACTGCCTACCTTATCGGCTAAAGCGGATGAAGCGGATACCAGCGAGCAGCTCAAAAAACTACAACAAATGGTGCAGGAGTTACAACAGCAGCGTTTGGAGCAAGACAAACAAATCGAGCTTTTGACTAAAGAGCTGGTGGGGATTGAAAACCAAGTCAGCCAAGTGAAGATTACAAAGTCTGAAGAAAAAAGGTCTAGTAAAGGCGTGCCTATCTACGGCGCTTTTAAAGATGGACTAGTGTTTGAAGATGGCACGAGTAACTGGAAATTGCAGCTTAACGGGCGCATGCAAGCCGACTATAGAAGCTATCAGCCAGATGGATGGCGCAATGATACATTTAGTACTCGCCGCGCCAGATTGGGCGGCACGTTTTCGTTTTTGAAAGATTTTACAGTGCGTGTAGAAGGTGAATACGCCAATGATAATATCGGTACGCGCGCCACCACAGCGTTAACTTATGGCTATTTAGACTTTACACGTTGGCCAGCAGCTAAAATTCGTGTCGGACAATTTAAACCATTTTTTGGATTAGAACGTCCGCAAAGTACTAATTTTACTGACTTTACAGAGTTATCACTGGCGACTAATAATGGCGCAATTTTCACCTCCACCTATGATAGAGGTGTGATGGTGTTTGGCGACCCATTGCCTTGGCTAAATTACAATGCATATGTGGTGAATGGCACAGGGCAAAATAATGATGATGTGAGAGACAGCAAGGACATCGGTGCAAGAGTAAACGCTAACTTTGCCAGTTTTACTGCTAATAAAGATGTAGTTTTGCATGCTGGTGTATCAGCTAGCAAAGGCAGTATTGGCTTCTCAACGGCCGCTGGTAATAATGTTGCACAGAGTACAGAAGGCAGTGGTGTGCAATTTTTTAATGTGAGCAATATTAGCTCTACTGGTTCAGCCACAACAGTACCTAGCACGCTTGCAACATCAAGATTTACTTCAGATAGACAGCGTTTAGGCCTTGAAACGGCGATTGCCTATGGTCCAGTGAAAGTGCAAGCAGAATATATTAACGCTAATTTTGAGGGTAAGCGCGGCCCAACTACTGCGGGTGTCGCCTTTGATAATGACATCAAAGTTTGGTATGCCGATGTCAATTGGTTAGTCACTGGCGAGTCATATGCAGACGCTTACAAAAGTGGTGTGTTCGGTCGCATTAAACCAAAAAATAACTTTGATGATAAAACAGGTTGGGGTGCTTTTGAATTGGGCTTACGTTACAGTAAATTTGATGCATCTGACTTTAAAGCATTGCTGCCAGCAGCGACTGCGACTGCAGCATTCACCAGTGAGGCAGATGCTTGGACAGCTGGTGCAAAATGGATACTGAATCCAAATGCACGCATCATGCTCAATTATGTTCACACCAATTTCGATAATGACATTCGTGTGAGTGGCAAGCTGGATGACACAGAAGAAGCTGCTGTGTTAAGGGCACAGTATGATTTTTAATATGCGCCTCTTTAATATGTAAATATGGCAAAATTAAGGAAAATATGATTAAGAACATCTCAACATGGGTAATTAGTTTACTCATTGTCACTATGGCTTTGGGCGCAAATGCAGAAGATAAAGTCACAGTATTCGCAGCAGCAAGTTTGACCAATGCGCTGACTGATATTAGCCAGCTATATGAAAATGAAAAGTCTACAAAGATTACGCATTCGTTTGCAGCGTCATCCACATTAGCCAAGCAAATTGAAAACGGCGCACCTGCCGATATTTATATTTCTGCAGATACCCAATGGATGAACTACTTGCAAGATAAAAAGCTGATCAACACCGCTTCGCGCAAAGAGTTTTTAGGTAACAAACTAGTATTAATTACCCCTAAAGGCCGTAGTTTTACTGTGAAATTTGATAAAGCTTTTGATTTTTCAACATCGTTTGAGGGCAGATTATGCACAGGTGATGTAGAGTCTGTACCCGCAGGTATTTACGCTAAAGAATCACTGACTTATTTAAATTGGTGGAATGATATTAAAACTAGAATCGTTGGCACGCAAGACGTTCGCGGTGCGCTAGCCTTTGTAGAGCGCGCTGAATGCACGGCTGGTATTGTGTATGAAACGGATGCCAAAGTTTCTAGTAAAGTAGAAATCGTGGCAACGTTTCCTGAAGAAAGCCATAAGCCGATTGTTTACCCAATGGCATTTGTAGCTAATGCAAAAAATGCTAATAACGACTACTTCACTTATATTCAATCTGACGCAGCATTAGCAGTATTCAAAAAATATGGATTCAATATTATCAATAAGCCTTAAAGCGCCTTATATAATAGGGCTATGAGTAATTCTATTTTTACCTTAAGTCCCGCCGAAGTCGAGGCATTGCTACTTTCAGCCAAAGTGGCCGTTTTTTGCACGCTCATTATTTGTATTCCAGGTGTGGCTATTGCTTGGCTGCTTGCAAAAAAATCGTTCATTGGTAAATCGCTGCTAGATGGCTTGGTGCATTTGCCCTTAGTATTACCGCCCGTTATACCAGGCTTTCTGTTGTTATTATTGCTGGGTAACCAAGGCCTTATTGGCAAATGGCTGTACCAAACTTTCGGACTATCAATTGCTTTTACATGGATGGGTGCAGTCATCGCGTCGGCCGTCATGGGCTTCCCGCTGATGGTGCGTTCAGCTCGCTTGGCCATTAGCCAAGTAGATATTGGTTTAGAAGCCGCTGCACAATCGCTGGGCGCACATCCACTTAGAGTATTTTTTACAGTGACGCTACCTTTAGCCATGCCAGGCATTGTTACAGGCTTGATTTTAGCCTTTAGCCGAAGCCTAGGAGAATTTGGCGCGACGATTACTTTTGTGGGTAATATTGAAGGTGAAACGCGTACTTTACCTTTGGCAATTTACACTTATACCCAGTTGCCAGGCGGAGATATGGCGGCCATGCGTTTAGTCATTATCAGTATGGCAATAGCCCTTGGTGCATTGATGCTTAGTGAAATATTAGAGCGCAGAGCCACAAAGCGCATTGGCCGAGGCAATGCGGCATGATAGATATTGATCTTCATCGTGTTCAGGGAGATTTTAACTTACGTGCCAAATGTGTGATTGATACACCTGTTGTGGGTTTGTTTGGTGCTTCTGGCGCTGGTAAAAGTACGTTACTAGGCATGATTGCAGGTTTGATGATGCCAAATACTGGGCATTTGATTGCAGATGGCGAATGCTTATTTGATAGCAAGCGTGGCATCAATGTGCCCTTACATCAACGCCATATTGGCATGGTGTTTCAAGAAAGCCGATTATTTCCACATTTGAACGTGCGCGATAATTTACATTATGGCTTTAATTTACTGTCGCAAAAAGATAAGCGTTTTGGATTCTCACAAATTGTAGAGTTACTAGAAATTGGTTATCTTATGTCACAAAAACCGCATCAACTTTCTGGTGGTGAAAAGCAGCGCGTGGCACTTGGGCGCGCTCTGCTCACATCACCACGTTTATTATTGCTAGATGAACCACTGGCATCATTAGACATGCGATTAAAGCAGCAAATATTGCCTTTTTTACGTCGTGTAAAAGAAGAAATCAATATTCCAATGATTTACGTTAGTCATGCGATTGATGAAATTTTATATTTGACTACGCAAATACTATTACTTGAGCAAGGCAAACTCACCGCACATGGTGATTTCCACACCATGATGAACCGACCCAGCATGCAAGCTAGAGCCAGTTCAATGGGCTTAGATAATGTGCTTTGTGCAACAGTTACTAAACATCACCCTGAAAATGGTTACACCGAACTAAAATATGGTGAGCAACGCATTGTTTCGCCACTAATTAATAAAATTTGTGGTGAAATAGTGACTATTTCAATCGCAGCCAACCATATCATTTTATCCATGCATGTCATTGACCATGTAACGATTGAAAATCAACTGTTTGGTAAAGTTGTTAACATTGAACAAATCAATCAGCGTGTGATAGTCAGTGTGGATATAGGTGATAGTTTGTTAAGGGTTGAAGTGAGCATGCATGCATTGCAAACATCAGACATTCAACTTGGCGCTGCTGTTTACTGTTTAATTAAAGCGCAAGCGGTGCATACACATGGTTTAATGAATAGCTAAAATTAACTTTCGCGTTGGAATAATCTAAAACTCTCACGGCGCTCACTGATGCGCTTGCCGCTCCAGATCAGCTTCCAATCTGGGCCTGGTTCTACTTTTGCACGATTTTTTTCATCTTGAATTAAGTACATATCGCAATTAAGCGAGCCATTGGTCTCAATTGCTTGTGTTTTTACGTTTGCAAAATAATGTAATAAATCGTGCTGCGCATCGCCAATACCATTGCTAGTGATGCAGGCAAACTTTGTAGGTAATGCATGCTTTAAGCTAGTGAAAACAGCGCGATAACTACGAGCAGAATCAATCATTGGCAGCCAAAGCGTCATCAACAATGTCCACACGGCAGTCATGCCAATGGCCCAGTTTGTGGCGCTAGATCGGTTAGTGTGTTGTGAACGCAAGATTGCAACCAGCCACGTAAGCGTAACAGCTGCCGCAATGGCAAAAGCAACCACACTAAAGTTTAGCTGCTGCATCCCAGATAAAAACGTTAAACGTGCTTTAATTTTTACTGGGCTACCTGTAAGCATTGCAAACCAGCCCAGCCAAATTAGAACATTCATTAATCCAAACAAAATAAGCCCAAACCAAGTTAATGCACCTGCAGTGCCGCGTTTTAGGGTTTCAATGCTACCGCCTGCCATGGCGGTGAGCGGTATTAGCAGCGGCAGTGCAAATACTTCCTTACCTTCTCCCAAGCCAATGACTAGCCAGGCAATAATAAAAAAAGTGATACTTAATTGAAATTTTGGTTTGCTTATCAGTTGGCTTCGATAACGCCATAAGCCCCAAATAGCCAATGGCAGAGCAGGCCACGAGTACCATAGCAAGGTTCTTAAAAAATAAAAATGGTCGTTGTTTTGGAACTGTTTTAGTGATAGCGCCCACCATTGGCTTAGTGCTTCAGGATAAAAATAGTGGCATACCATTGGCCAGCCTAATAAAAATGGGCTGGCCAGTAAAAGAGATGAGCCAATAACGCTGGCATAGTTTTTGTTGCGCCAAAAACTAAATAGGCATGGCAAAATAAAGCAGGTGGCTAAAATAATGGTAAGCGCTTGCAAGCCAGTGGACAAAAAGCTCACGCTCAAGCCTGCAGCCAACAAAATACTCGCTCTGTAAGGACGTCTTTTGGCCAAAGCCAGCGCATAAAAGCTAGCGGCAATCCCTGTTAATGCACTCACGGCTGGCATGAGAGTATGTGCGCTTAGCACCAAGCCAAGTGAGCCGATAAACACAAAAGTGGTTTGTCGCCCAAAGCCTTTGCCCCACAATTCGCGGCCTGTCATGCCTATCATCAGTAGTGTAATTATCATCCACAAACCAGTGGTGATGCGGGCTGCGTCGTGCAAAGGCAATATTGGATTTAAAATTTTTGCGACTATTGCGGCACTTAAATAATACAGCGGTGGGTTGATGATTTCAATGTTGCTGGCTGAGGTTGGCGCAATTAAATTACCAGTATCAAGTATGGTTTTAATGGTGCTGATGGAGTGCGATTCGTAAGGTTTCCAAGGGCTATGGCCAATTAAGCCCATCAATAGCCAAACTGCGCATAGTACCAGTAACAAATGCGTTTTAGCCCGCTCACCCACTTTTGCACGGGGAGTCGACATATTGCCTTGCCAATCATGATCTAAATCAAAACGCATTTTTTAATCATTAAACCGCTGGTATTGTTAATATGATACTAAGTTTAACTTGATAATCAGTTTAACATTTTGTAGGTTAGAAAATAAAAAAGGCAGCAGAGCCGCCTTTTTTGTCAAAAAATCGACAGAAATGTATGAATTTACATGCCGTATTTTTGTTTAAATTTCTCTACACGGCCAGCCGTGTCTAATATTTTTTGTTTGCCTGTGTAAAAAGGGTGGCAAAGGGAACACACTTCAATACTCATGTCGCGACCATGCGTAGAGCGTGTTTTAAATTTGTTGCCACAACTACAGGTAACGTTAATTTCAGGGTAATTTGGGTGTGTTTCAGCTTTCATGCTTTTCTTTCTATGTTAAGCAGTTGCAGTAAGCCGAGCATTATGAATTAAATCAGACAATATAGCAATAAGTTCATGGTATTAAAGGCTTAAAGTAAGTTGGCATAATAAATGCTAGTGTTAACTTGTAGGACTTTTAATATGTTCAAACAACAATAAAATCAATAGTAGGATAGGAATTAAAATGGACAGTACAGATTGCGATGCATGTTTTAAAGCCTTCAATGTTTTATGTGAAGAGCTAAACACATCTGAGTTAGTAGCTACAGAAGAGTTTCAGTATTGGGTGTTTGAGCGCGGATACAAGGCAGCGCTTGAGACACTTGCAAACATGCAGAAAGTAGATAGTAAATTTTTAGATGCTGCCTGGTCTAATCAGCCATCATTAGAACAAGACTTGGCACTGCATTAACCTAATTTAATTAAAGCGCAAATTTACTTAACATTTGTTTACAGCACCGAATTTAAAGCTCAACTACACTGCGCGAGTTAGATAATTAATCACAGGAAATAGAGATTGTATGAACGATTATGATGTAAATGCCTGTATGAATGCTTTTGGCAAATTTTGCGACGAAGTAGAAGGTAGCGAATTAGTCAGCATTGATGACTGCCAATATTGGGTGTTTGAGCGTGGTTACAAAGCCGCAATGGAAGAGATGATTAAGACGATTCAGGCTGGTCAGCTAGAAAAATCACCTTTACAGTTGCTTCAAACAGTAACTAGCAATCAAGCTTTACATTAGCAGTATTATTGGCGTTTGGCAGCTAGTCAGGCCTAGCAAAAGCCACCTTAGCCTCGGCGCATGCTATCAAAAAAGTCAGCATTATTTTTGGTGGCTTTAATTTTATCAAGCAAGAATTCCATCGCTTCTAAATCGTCCATTGGGTAAAGCAATTTGCGTAATACCCATATTTTTTGCAGCACATCTTTTTCGATGAGCAGCTCCTCTTTACGTGTACCAGATTTATTCACATTAATGGCGGGGTACAGTCGTTTTTCAGCCATTTTACGGTCAAGGTGAATTTCCATATTGCCCGTGCCTTTAAATTCCTCGTAAATCACATCGTCCATGCGTGAGCCAGTATCCACAAGGGCTGTGGCGATGATAGTGAGCGAGCCGCCTTCTTCAATATTACGTGCCGCGCCGAAGAATCTTTTTGGTTTTTGCAGTGCATTCGCATCCACGCCGCCTGTCAGCACTTTGCCCGATGAAGGAATGACCGTGTTGTAAGCGCGCGCTAAGCGGGTGATAGAATCCAGCAAAATCACCACATCTTTTTTATGCTCAACCAAGCGTTTGGCTTTTTCTAGCACCATTTCAGCCACTTGTACGTGGCGGGTGGCGGGTTCGTCAAAGGTTGAAGCAACTACTTCGCCTTTTACCGAGCGTGTCATTTCGGTCACTTCTTCTGGTCGTTCATCAATCAGCAATACAATCAAAATAACGTCAGGGTGGTTGGCTGTAATCGCATGCGCGATGTTTTGCATCATCACGGTTTTGCCGCTTTTGGGACTAGCGACTAGCAAACCACGTTGGCCACGACCAATAGGTGCAATCATATCAATCACGCGACTGGTGATATTTTCTTCACCGCGAATATCGCGCTCTAATATTAAGGGGATTGTTGGGAAAAGCGGCGTTAAGTTTTCGAATAAAATTTTATGTTTGGCGTTTTCTGGCGCTTCGTTGTTCACCATATCTACTTTTACCAGCGCGAAGTAGCGTTCACCATCTTTTGGCGTACGAATTTCGCCTTGAATACTGTCGCCCGTGTGCAGGTTAAAACGGCGAATTTGCGATGGCGATACGTAAATATCATCGGTTCCTGCCAGGTATGACGTATCGGGTGATCGCAAAAAGCCAAAGCCATCTTGCAACACCTCTAGCGTGCCGTCGCCAAATATGCTGTCACCTTTTTTTGCTTTGTGCTTAAGAATAGCAAAAACCAAATCTTGCTTGCGCATACGACTGGCATTTTCAATCTCGTCGGCAATGGCCATGTCGACTAATTCGGTTACAGGAAGATGTTTTAGATCGGATAGACGCATGTGATAACTCGCTAGAAGGGAAGTGCAAGAGAAATTAGAAGGTTTTAAAGAAACTGGCTTTTATTAAAAGCCAGCCCAGGTAAAAGTGCTATCAATATTGGAACTATAAATTACTATCTATAAATGCTGTTAATTGAGATTTAGATAATGCACCTACTTTGGTGGCCTCTACGTTACCATTTTTAAATAACATTAATGTGGGAATACCGCGAATACCGTATTTAGGTGGTGTTTGTTGATTATCATCAATGTTGAGCTTTGCCACTTTTAAGCGACCAGCGTATTCTTTTGATATGTCATCTAAAATTGGTGCAATCATTTTGCAGGGTCCGCACCATTCTGCCCAATAATCTACCAAAACGGGTAGTTGCGATTGTAGTACTTCTTTCTCAAAAGCAGCATCGCTTAAATGGGTAATATGTTCGCTCATTGTGACCTCGAATTTGAAATTTTATGAATTGCCAAGTGTTATAAACCAAGTGTAATAAAATGGATAAGTTTTATGCAACAGCTCAAAGGTTAAAGCAATATTAATTTTGTTAGCTGGAGTTTAGATTCGGACATTTAACATCAATCAGATGTTAGTATAACAACATCGTTCACGTTATATCAAGCTGAATTGAAAGCGCTCAAATCGAGTTGTGCGCTCTATCAATCGATTTATAATTATTTTACTTGGTTTGCCACCAGTATTGCAATCTAAAGTGTCACCTAATTTGCAAAAGCCGCGTGCAGTTATAATGCTGGCAGCTTGTTTAAGTCCGCCTAGCTCAGGCAGCAATAAGGCTTCACCTTCTAATGCATTGTTACCAAGTTTTGCAGTAATGGCGGTGGCACTTGGAGAAATAAGCTCTAATCCAATATCAAGCTGGTTTAAATGGTTTACATTGGCCCAACGCAATACCGCCAGCTCCCATAAGGTGCTTTTGCTATTTTTCATCGCAACCACATCGCCAACGCGCGCAGAAGCCTGAGATGAGTTGAATTTGCGTAATGAATATCCACCTGCACTCACGTTTAAAACTTGCCAGCGAGAGGGCTTAATTGCGCCAGCAGCGTTGGTAGCGTTTAAAAAGGTATTGCCACCCTCATGAATTAAATGATGCGTAGCGATTAAGCCAATGCCCAGTTCTATACCATCGCTTTTTTTGGTTCTAGAAAATAGGCGCTGTGGTACTTTACCAAAATTTTTAATTAGGCGTGTAAGTAAGTCTTCGTAATGGCTTTCTATTGCATTTACGGGCAAGCAACCATCATTAGGTATGATGCCACTTTGTAATGATTTAATGTGTAGATGAATTTGTCGCGCCAAACCAAGCGTCCATAACAGTATATCAGTGGTGCTATCTGGCACATCTCGATTTTTTGCAAACGGAGTAGGTGGGTTGTCGCTATCAAGCGCTATCAAGAACACCCCCGCTGTGTTCTCTATCAATCCTAAAGATCGCAGTTCAGCTTGTGCGGCAACATTTGATAGATAGGCGTCCGTTTTTAAAATATCTGAGTTTGCTAGATGCTGCGGATCGGCCAAAGCCATTAATAATACTTGCGTGTAGACCAAATTAACAGATATTACGTTATTAGCAGCTAGCGGCTCAGTCACAGCTAATTTTTCAGCAGATTGCTGTATCGCGCAGAAATATAATTGATGCAACTCTGACCACAAGTTAGCAGGTGGCGCACGATAGCCAAGATGATGTACTAAAGCGATTTCTTTAAGTGCATGAATAGCTCGCTGCACAACGAGTGCGGTTGATTTTCCGCTGTTTAAGTTTAATAGTTTGTTTTGCAAATCTACTAATGCAAACTTATAACCAAATGCAAACTCTTGCCATAGATGCATTGCGGCATCTGCAAAAGCTTGCTCATTTTTACTAATTGGTAGGCTAGCATTACTAAAATGGGGTATTAAATCTTGATAAATTTGAATTGCGCTTGGCCGATACAGCTCTAATGCGTTAATGCGATTTGCAAAAGCCACTTTTTGACTGTTTAAAATTTGCAATTCGTCTATTAAATCGTTTGCGGCGGTAATAGGGTCGCCAAACGGTAGCCTTTGGATAAAATCGTTAATTTTGTTCGAGCGGGTTTCCGCCAACAAAATTGGGTTATCATCTAAACTTGGTAGTTTAAGGCTAATCGGCATACTAGCTCCAATAGGAATACACTATATTAGTGTGTAATTCTAAATTTGTCACTTTTTTGCTTATTTTTTAATGAACTATATCGGGCTATATAAGCTTATGTTGCACAAAAAATCATTTTTACTATCACTGCTCCTAGTTGGCATGTTAAGCCTACATACCATTGCCTACGCTGCGAAGAACTTTGCGCTAACTGACACTGCTGGCAAAAAGCATACACTGTCACAATATAAAGGCAAATGGGTGATCGTCAATTACTGGGCTACTTGGTGTCCACCTTGTTTGGAAGAAGTGCCAGATTTAGTGGCTTTGTACGATAGCCGCAAAAACAAAGATGTCATGATGTTTGGCGTGGCATTTGATTTTCAAAGCGCTAAAGAAGTAGCTGAGTACGTGGATGGTATGCTAATGTCGTACCCGATTGTGTTGGGTGATGACGAAGTGACTAAGCAAATTGGCTATACTGAAGTGTTGCCTACTACCTTTATTTACAACCCTCGCGGTGAACTGGTTAAGACCAAGCACGGTAAGGTGACTAAGCAGTATTTAGAAGCTTTTATAGCTAAAGAAGCGAAAAAAATGGGTGAAAATTAAGTAAGTTAACGGTAAGTAATCAAGCAGGTACAGCGATGCTATTGCCTGCTTCGTCTAAAACATTCAACTGATTTTCATCGACAAAATGCATGAGCTGCTCGAAGCCTTCAAGGTTAGTGTCTTTCAGCTTCATATCAACCGCTAAACAGCGCAAGCCGTTCACGACTTCTGGCCGCAGGTAAGGTGAATAACGTAATTTTCGATTCTCACCAAAGGTAGCAAAAGTGCTACACATACGATCCACCCAGTCGCTCGGGCGAAATGGCTTGCCCTCGCGGGTTAAGCCTTGGATAATTATTTCTATCGTTTTGCCAGCTGGTTTTTTATTGGTCATGCTTACTTCCTATGCTTAGTTTATATATTCAAAAACTTTAATTACCTTGTCTACACCGTCAGTATTGCGCGCGATTTCTGCCGCCGCATCGGCCTCAGTTTTATTCACAATACCTAATAAATACACCACGCTATTTTCCGTCACAATTTTAACGTAATTGGCTGGAAACTGATTCTCTGTCACAAATTTTGTTTTAATTTTCGATGTTAAATAAGTGTCGTTGCTGCGTGAACTGATGGAAGTTTTTGGCCCAACCTTAATTTCATTAGTGATTGCGCGTACATTCTCAATGCTTTTCACAAAAGCTTCAGCGTTTGCTTTAGCCGCTTCGTCAGGCACTTCACCCGTCAGCAGCACATTGCGATTGTAACTAGTCACATTCACGTGCGCGTTTTCGCCCAGTGTGGTTTCCATATACTTAACGGCTTTAAGCTCGATATTTTCATCTTCCACAAAAATACCAGAAGTGCGTCTATCGGCTGCAACAGCACCACCAGCTGCCGCGCCGCCAACTACTACAGGCACACAAGCGCTTAATTGAGCAGCTAGGGCAGTTGCAAAAAATAGTTTGATGACGCGTTGTTTGTTCACTAAAAGCATTGATAGCTCCTTAAGATTGAGATCAATTAAAAAGACACAAATTTTGTGGCTTAGGCATAATTTTGAAAAATGATACGCCAATTATGTTTCAAAAGCATTACGAATCCATTCAATGCTATTGATGTCTGCCTTATTCATTAAAATCGCATCAAAACGGCAAGCGGTTTGGCTTTGATTTTTAACATGTTGTTGCAAATAATGTTGCGCGGTTAAAATTAATTTTTGCTGCTTTTGCGGAGTAATGCTCGCTACCGCGCCACCAAATAGGCTGTTGCTTCTTAGCTTAACCTCAACAAATACAAGGGTTTTAGCATCCATCATGACTAAATCAATTTCGCCAAAACGACAGTGGTAGTTTTGCACTAACAGTTTAAGGCCATGATTAGCTAAAAAAGTTGCCGCTAATTTTTCTGCTTCCAAGCCAGCATTGTTTTGATTCATTTTCATAGGCATTAATTTAATAGGATAGTTTGTAGCTTTAGCTTAAAATTCATGCATGAATGATTTAAGAACGAATGGCCAAGGCATATTATATGTGGTGGCCACGCCAATCGGCAATTTAGGCGATATTACACTACGCGCGATTGAAACGCTAAAAATGGTAGATGCCATTGCCGCTGAGGATACGCGCCATACTTCGGGCTTACTGTCGCATTTTGGTATCAGTAAAAAGTTAATCGCCGTGCATGAACATAACGAGCAGCAATCGGCAGAAAAATTATTAGCGCAATTAAAAGCAGGCGAAAATATCGCGCTAGTAACTGATGCAGGCACACCTGCGGTGAGCGATCCAGGCGCGTTGGTGGTGAATGTTGTGCGTAAAGCTGGCATTAAAGTCGTGCCCATTCCAGGTGTAAGCGCCGTGGTTACTGCGCTATCGGCTAGCGGAATTACGCAAAATGGTTTTTATTTTTACGGCTTTTTACCCGCTAGCGGCGCGGCGCGGCGTAAACAGCTTGAGGCTTTAAAAGCGCAAACTGTGACATTGGTGCTGTATGAAGCGCCGCATCGCATTGTGGAGTGCGTGGAGGATTTAGCGAAAGTGTTGGGTGGCGAGCGGCAGCTCACATTTGCGCGCGAACTCACCAAGACTTTTGAGACGATTTATACTTGCCCTGTAAGCCTTGCCAGTGCTTGGTTACACGCTGATGCAAATCAACAACGTGGTGAGTTTGTTTTGCTTGTAGAAGCCGCGCCCATTGTACAATTACAAGAAATCAGCGAAGAGGCGCAACGTGTATTAAAATGTTTGCTGGCAGAGTTGCCGCTTAAACAAGCGGTTGCTTTGGCGACAGAAATTACCCAACTCAAAAAAAATGACCTTTATGAATTTGCTTTAAAGCTAAAAAATGACCGATAAACTTACTCTAACCCGCCCAGATGACTGGCACTTGCATTTACGCGACGGCGTTGCGCTTAAAGCGGTGCTACCTGATACCGCACGGCAGTTTGCACGCGCGATTGTAATGCCAAACTTGCGTCCGCCTGTGACAACGACTGAGCTGGCACTGTCTTATCGGCAACGTATTTTGGATGCACTTCCAGAAGGTGCAAATTTTGAGCCTTTGATGACTTTGTATCTCACCGACAATACCAGCGCAAACGAAATAAAAAAAGCCAAAGCCAGTGGCATGATTTATGGCGTAAAGCTTTACCCCGCGGGCGCGACAACCAATTCTGACGCTGGTGTTTCGGATTTGGCTAAATGTACGACTACCTTAGAAGCCATGCAAGCTGTAGGCATGCCGTTACTCGTGCACGCGGAAGTCACTGATAGCAATGTGGATGTGTTTGATCGTGAGCGCGTATTTATTGAGCGCCATATGATGGCATTATTAAGAAACTTTCCCGCTTTAAAGGTGGTTTTTGAGCATATTACGACTAAAGACGCAGCAGATTTTGTGATGGAATCACCATGTAATGTGGCTGCGACGATTACCGCGCATCACTTACTCATGAACCGTAACGACATGTTCAAAGGCGGCATTCAGCCGCATTATTATTGCTTGCCTATCTTAAAGCGTGAAGAACATCGTGTGGCACTAGTGAAAGCTGCGATTTCAGGTAACTCTAAATACTTTTTAGGCACCGATAGCGCACCGCACGCCAAACACACTAAAGAAGCGGCTTGTGGCTGTGCGGGAATGTATACGGCGCATACGGCGATGGAGTTGTATGCAGAAGCCTTTGAAAATGCAAACGCGTTAGATAAGTTAGAAGGTTTTGCGAGTTTTTATGGGGCGGATTTTTATGGGTTGCCGCGAAATACCGAAAAAATCACGCTAGTGAAAGAAAGTTGGCTTGTGCCAAATGAACTGCCGTTGGGCGATGATAGTCTTGTACCGTTAAGGGCGGGTCAACAAATACGCTGGAAGCTTATTTAGTTTTTTCATTTAAATGACTTTTGCGGGTGAAATATGCGTCATGCAATAATTGTTATTTGCTAGAAAAAACTTTAGAAGCTTTAAAGTGAGTATAGAAACCAAAGAAAAATCGTGATTTTAAGTGGATTTATGGATGGCGAAGCTATTAAATCGCGTGCAGGGCAAATCGCAGCGGGTTTGAAGGGTGTTAAATCGATGCATAATGGTTTGGTTGTGAAGCCTTAATGTTGTGAAAAATTATGCTCTGAAAGGCGCATGGCTATTGGTCTGTAGGGCGTCAATTGCTGAGCGTATAGCGCCGAAAGCTACACTGCTATACGGCGGATTACGTTACCTAATCCGCCCTTGCGAGCTGAAGTGACGTAGGCTTTTTAACTTGCAGAGGAATTTAAATGTTGGTCGTTGAGATTGCGCTTGGAGTACTTTTTGGCGGAGGCTTGCTTTTTTGGCTAAAGCTTCTTTTGAAGAAAAGCTGGTGTTTAAAGCTAATATTAGTTCGCTATACGAAGATACCGAGCGTTATTTGAATGAAAGAATATCAATTCTTACATCTAATTATTTGCAAGTTTTTCAAGGTCGCTTGGGTACGATACTTGATGAGCCAGACTATTCACCTTCTACTGTAGCTATGGTCGAATATGATTTGTTGGTTAAAAATTTAAAACCAATGAACCAGACTATAAAAATGGAGTTACTTGGAGAAGTTAATGATAAATGTGCAATCGCCAAAAAGTCAGGTCATTTTTTGGAATATGAAAAACATTTGGATTCTTTGATAGCCCTGAAGCTGGGTGAAATTGAAAGTAAAGCTTTGGCTATGGTTACTAAAGTATTGGCTGGCTTGTACATTGAAGAGTCCTAGTAACATTCTATAACTCAAAAGCATTGCGATGCATTGGTATGGGTCGCTTTCGCGCGACACACGAGTTACTTTCTTTTGCTTAGCCAAAAGAAAGTATCCAAAGAAAAGGCTACACCCTTTAGCTTGTTTCCTGCGCTACTCAGCTTCATGGGCGGCAATCGGAAATTCGCCCAATAAAATCTCTTGGGCTCAAACGACCGCTTGCCGAAAACTCCCGTGAAACTGATCAGCGCAGGCGCGGTAGCAGGGGATTTTAAAATCAAAATCATCTATGCACTACCGTCATTCTGAGCAAAGCGAAAAATCTAGTAGTTCGTACACTCTAAAGGATAGATTCTTCGCTTTGCTCAGAATGACGAGTTGGCGTGTTAAAATGCGTTTGAAGCTAGCTAGACAGTCGCCGCTTAGCGATAAGGGGAGGAAAGTCCGGGCTGCATAGAGCAGGATGACGGCTAACGGCCGTACGTTGAAAGCTTGGGCAACCAAGTATAAGGCGCGGAATAGGGCCACAGAGACGAGCATATTAAGTTATGGTGAAACGCGGTAACCTCCATCTGCAGCAAGACCAAATAGGCTGGCAATAGGCGTGGCTCGCGCTGCCAGCGGGTAGGTTGCTTGAGCGTACAAGTAATTGTGCGCCTAGATGAATGACTGTTACGTGCCGCAAGGCACG